>NZ_DATAGM010000333.1:0-4131 GCF_036263695.1 Phenylobacterium sp. | reverse complement strand
GCCGGTGTCGGTCACGCAGGAGGACGCCATGGAGCTGCTGCTCGGCGTGGGGCCCGCCGGCGGCGCCGTGCGCGCCGACCCGACCCTGAAGCCGAAGCTTACCGAGGCCGTCACCCAGGCCCTGGAGCCCTACCGCGACGGCGACCACCTCAAGGTCACCGCCGCCTGCTGGCTGGTGACGGCGAAGGCGTAGACCACCCTCCTTGATCATCGCCGGCTTGTCCCGGCGACCCAGCCCGTTGCGGTTGTGGCCGGCCCACCAAGCCGGCCATGACAAATGAAAGGGCGCTGTCACCCACTGACCAGCCTTCGGCCCGAACATCGCTTCCTCTCGCTAACGCGTCCATCGGTGACTCTGGTATGATCTAGCCGCCAAGCCTCGCCTCTCCAGTGGACGGTTTTTCGGAACACCGGTATTAGCAGGGCTGGACAAAAGTGACGCCGGCGTCACGCCCGACAGAAGGCGGGCGCCGGTTCCCTGGGGAGGGATGGATGAAGTTCAAGCTCGCGCTCGCTGGCGCCGCGATGGTCTCGATGGCGCTGATCTGGGGCGTGTCGAACGCCGCCAGCCCGGCCAAGAGCGCCGACCCGCACGCCGGCCATCACGCCGGACACGCGGGGCATGCGGCCGCCGAGGGCGAACAGACGCCCCTGCGGGCCAGCGTCGACAACTTCATGCTGGCCGACCACAACCTCGACAGCCACGAGCTCTATCGGCTGGCCGACGCCAAGGCGGTGGTGATCGTCACCCACGGGGTCGGCTGCCCGGTGATGCGCAACACCAACCCGGCCATCAAGGCGCTGCGCGACAAGTACAAGACCCACGGCGTGGAGTTCCTCTACCTGAACTCCAACCTTCAGGATAAGCGCGACGCGCTGGTCGAGGAGGCCAAGGAGTACGGCTACGACATCCCGATCCTGATGGACGTCAACCAGCTGGTCGGCGAGCAGCTGGGCGTGACCCGCACGGCCGAGGTGTTCGTCATCGACCCGAAGAGCTGGAAGGTGGTCTACCGCGGCCCCGTCGACGACCGGGTCACCTACGAGCGCCAGAAGGCCAAGGCCGAGAAGCACTTCGCCGCCGAGGCCCTGGACGCGCTGATGGCCGGCCGGCCGGTCGCTCAGGCCAAGGTGCAGGGCGCCGGCTGCCTGATCGACTTCCCCGAGCGGGTCAAGCGGGCCGAGCACGCGAAGATCTCCTACGTGCACGACATCGTGCCGATCGTCCGCGAGAAGTGCGTGGCTTGCCACCAGCCGGGCGGCATCGGCCCGATGACACTGACCAACTACGAGATGATCAAGGGCTTCTCGCCGATGATCCGCGAGGTCATCCGCACCGATCGGATGCCGCCGTATCACGCCGATCCGTCGGTCGGTAAGTTCCACGACGACAAGTCCCTGACCCCGCAGCAGATCAAGACCTTGGTCCACTGGATCGAGGCCGGCGCGCCGCGCGGCGAGGGCGAGGACCCGCTGGCCAAGATCAAGTTCGCGGCCCCGGAATGGCCGCTCGGCAAGCCCGACCTGGTGCTGGACATCCCGGCCTACGACATCCCCGAGACGGGCATCGTCGACTATCAGCGCCCGGCCGTCGCCTGGCCGCTGAAGGAGGGCCGCTGGCTGCGGGCCTCGACCATCAAGGTCGAGCAGCGCCAGGGGGTGCACCACATCCTGACCGGCTACATGAAGGAGATGCCGGCTGACGGGCGCGGCAACGAGAGCCGCTGGGGCGCTTCCGTCGGTGGTTACGCGGTGGGCTCGGAATCGACCATCTCGCCGGAGGACGTGGGCACCTACGTGCCCGGCGGCGGGGCCATCGGCTTCCAGAACCACTACACCCCGTTCGGCAAGGCGGCGACCGACCGCTCCAAGATAGCCCTCTACTTCTACCCAGAGGGGCAGAAGCCGAAGATGGTCATGCGCGGGATCACCATCATGGACCCGACCATCACCATCCCGGCCAACACGGCGCGCCACAAGGAGGTCGCCTACCTGATCTTCCCGAAGGACGCCCTGCTCTACTCGGCCTTCCCGCACGCCCACTACCGGGGCCACTCGTCGGATCTCGTCATCGAATACCCGGACGGGACCCGCAAGCTGCTGCTCAGCCTGCCGAAGTACGACTTCAACTGGCAGCGGGCCTATGAATTCGCTGAGCCGATCAAGGTGCCGGCCGGCTCCCGGCTGATCGCCACCTACACCTACGACAACTCCAAACGGAACCCGGCCAACCCGGACCCGGAGAAGGTGGTGACGTGGGGCGACCAGTCGTTCGAGGAGATGTTCTTCACCGCCCTGCGCTACCGCTGGGTGGAGGAGACCTCCGACGACCTCAAGCCGGAGTACGACCAGGCGCTCCAGGCCTCCGCCATGCTGGGGATGATGGACGAGAACCTCGATCGCAAGCTGCAGATCACCGAGGCGCGCGGCCGGATGGGCAATCTCATCAAGACCAACTTCGCGATGATCGACACCGACAAGGACGGCGGCCTCAGCCAGGCGGAGCTGTCCGCCGCCCAGGCGCTGATGGGTCGGCGGCGCGCGAACCTGGTGGGCGGCGGCGGCGCGCCCTAGTCCGGAGCTCGATGAACCTCTAAAGGGGCGGGCCTGATGACCTCAGGCCCGCCCGTTTTCGTTTCCGAGACCGCCTACGAGCACTGGGCTCAGGGCGAGGTCGCGCGATGGCGCGAGAAGATGCTGGCGCCCCCCAGCCGCTGGAACCGCGCGACCCGCGGCGTTCAGCAGAAGATCACCCGCGCCATCCCGGAGAAGGTGCACCAGGCCGTCACCGCGGTGATGGAGAAGATGACGCGGGGAATCCTGGTCGGCGCCGACTTCACCACCGCCGAACCCCTTGAGGGCCTCTCGCTGGAGGCCCGCGACCGCCGGGCCGCCGAGTTCATCAAGAACTACCGCACCACCGCCGCCGTCGAGGGCGGCGTCACGGGCGCCGGCGGCTTCCTGATGGCGGCGGCTGACTTCCCGATCCTGATCGGCATCAAGATCAAGCTGCTGTTCGACCTGGCCGCCATCTACGGCCACGCCGGCGAGGTGTTCGCAGAGCGGGTGTTCATCCTGCGCCTGTTCGAGCTGGCCTTCTCCAGCCCGGATCACCGGGCGGACGTGTTCCGGATGATCGAGGCCTGGGATCCGGCCACCTGCCCGCCAAGCTTCGAGGGCTTCGACTGGCGCAAGTTTCAGCAGGAGTACCGGGACTACATCGACCTGGCCAAGCTCGCCCAGCTGATCCCGGTGGTCGGCGCCCCGATCGGGGCGGTGGTCAACTGGGGTCTGCTCGACCGCCTCGGCGCCTATTCGATCAACGCCTACCGGATGCGCTGGCTGGCGGGGTGCTAGGCGGGCTCCGCCAGTCTCGCCTCTTCGAGGAACTGCAGCAGCGCGGCGTTGAACGCCTCCGGCTGGTCGATGTTGGCGGCGTGGCCGGCGTTCGGGATCACCACCTTCTTCGCGCCGGGGATCTTGCCAGCCATGTAGTCGGAGGCGGCGAGGAAGGGCGTATCGTCGGCGCCGACGATGACGATCGACGGGACCTGGATGTTCGGCAGGCTCTCGATGACCTTGGCGTCGCGCTGGGTCAACATGCCCCGCGCGGCCCTGGCCAGGCCCGTGGCGTCGCGGTGGCTGGCCTGACGCACCTCGGCGCTGCCGCCGGTCGGCAACCCCTCGGCCTCCAGCTTCTCGGCGCGGCGCAGGGCGTTGGCGTTCCAGCCGTCCCGCGCCTCGTCCTTCTTGTAGCCAGGGCCGGTGTCGATGATCAGCAGCGCCCGCGTGCGCTCCGGATGCTTCAGGTGGAAGGCCAGGCTCATGTAGCCGCCCAGTGACAGGCCGCCGATCACCGCCGAGCGGGCGCCGACCGCGTCCAGCAGGGCGGCCATGTCGGCCACCGTGGCTTCTTCGGAATAGGCGGCCTGGTCCTCGGGATAGTCGGAGCGGCCATGGCCGCGCATGTCCCAGGTGATCAGCTTGAAGCGCTTGGACAGCGGCTCGACCTGGCCGGCCCACATGCCGCTGGTGGCGGAGTAGCCGTGGGTCAGCAGCAGGGCCGGACCCTCGCCGTGGACCTCGTAGTAGATCCGCACGCCGTCACGCTCGAGCATAGGCATCGGCCAT
>NZ_DATAGM010000332.1:0-6124 GCF_036263695.1 Phenylobacterium sp. | reverse complement strand
CCGCCGCCGTCGTGGGTGACGACGGTGGTCTGGTCGGCATGCCGCTGGCCTGCAAGCAGATAGACCCCGTCCAGCCGCACCTCCGCGCCGTGGCCGGGGTGGTTGACCCGCGTCTCTATCCGCTGCCGCTTGGCGCCGCCGGCCAGGACCGTCTGGTGCAGCCGCGCGCCAAATCCGAGCGTGACGATGGCCGTCGAGACGCTCACCGCGCCGGGATCGTCGTCGGAGACCACGATCCGCTCCAGGCTGGCGCCCTCGCCGACCCCGACCGTCAGCACTGAGTCGGCGACGTAATCGGCGGCCCGGCCCTCGTAGCTCTCCAGCATCGTGAGGCTCGCGCCGTCCGCCACCTCCACGCCCAGGTGGACGCCGTGCGAGGTCCCGGGGCTCGCCGAGACGAACCGCAGGCGCACTGTGCGCGCCTCGCCGCGCGGCACGATCAGCGCGGCGGCGTCGCCCCGGATCTGTCCGTTGACGATCGTCAGCTCGGCCGGGCCGAACGGCCCTTCGCCCACCTCGCCAGCGAACTCCGGAGAGGCCGGCGGCAGAACGCGTATCAGGCCGCGCAGGTCGGTCCAGCGCCAGTCTTCGTCACGCTTGCCGGGGAGCTGGGCGACGTCGCCGGTGCGCAATGCGGCGGAAAGCGTCAAGCGGCGACCCTTTCGTACTTCTCGTAGCCCTCGCGCTCGAGTTCGTGGGCCAGTTCCGGGCCGCCGGAGGCGACGATGCGGCCGGCGGCCAGCACGTGCACCTTGTCGGGACGGATGTAGTCCAGCAGGCGCTGGTAGTGGGTGATCACCAGCATGGCCCGGTCGGGCCCTCGCATGGCGTTCACGCCGTCGGCGACGATGCGCAGGGCGTCAATGTCGAGGCCGGAGTCCGTCTCGTCGAGGATCAGGAGGCGCGGCTGGAGCATCGCCATCTGGAAGATCTCCATCCGCTTCTTCTCGCCGCCGGAGAAACCGACGTTTAAAGCGCGCTTCAGCATCTCGAAGTCGATCTTCAGCTTGGCGGCGGTCTCGCGGGCGAGCTTGATGAACTCCCCGGCCCCGACCTCCGATTCGCCGCGGGCCCTGCGCTGGGCGTTCATGGCGGTGCGCAGGAAGTGCATCGCCGGCACGCCCGGGATCTCCAGCGGGTACTGGAAGGAGAGGAACAGGCCCCGGGCCGCGCGCTCGTTCGGCTCCAGCGCCAGCAGGTCCTCGCCGTCCAGCGTGGCCGAGCCCTCGATAACCTCGTAACCCTCGCGGCCGGTCAGCACGTAGGACAGGGTCGACTTGCCCGCCCCGTTGGGCCCCATGATGGCGTGCACCTCGCCGGCCGGGAGCTCCAGGCTGAGGCCCTTGAGGATCGGCTTGTCCTCGACGGCGACGTGCAGGTTGTTGATCGACAGCATCAGCGAACTCTCAAACGGCTCGCCCGCGGCGGGCGAGGAAGATGGCAGGCGAGGGTCCGGCGCATCAGACCCCTTCATCGGCGAGGTACTGGGCCATGACCAGCACCGCGTCCTCGATGGTCTCGACAATGGTCTCCTTGCGCGGGGCCGCGCCGGACACGGCCGTGCGCTTATCGGCGGCCCGGACCGAGGCCTGGCCGCCCTCGAAGTAGGCCGCCAGGCGGAAGTCGGCGTGGTCCAGGGTGACGGTGTAGCGGCGGCGGTCGAGGGTCAGGCCCTTGCTCTGCAGGAAAGCCGGGTCCTCGCCGAGCAGCCGCTCCAGCTGTTCGGCGCGGGCGAGGTCCTCCTCCTGCTGGCGGCGCTCGGCCTCCTCGCGCTCGCGGCGCTCGGCGTCACGGCGGATGCGCTCGGCCTCGAACGCCGTCTTCAGGCTGACCTTCAGGTCCGGTTTCGACTTGGTCATCCGACGCTCCCCTCCAGAGAGATGGCCACCAGCTTCTGCGCCTCGACAGCGAATTCCATCGGGAGCTCCTGCAGCACGTCCTTGACGAAGCCGTTGACGAGCAGCTGTACGGCCTCCTCCTGCGAGAGCCCGCGCTGCATCACGTAGAACAGCTGGTCTTCGGACAGCCGCGTCGTCGTCGCCTCGTGCTCGAACACCGCCTGGCCGTTCCGGGCCTCGATGTAGGGCACCGTGTGGGCCGCGCACTGCTTGCCGATCAGCAGGGAGTCGCACTGGGTGAAGTTGCGCGCGCCCTTAGCCTTCGGGTGGGCCGAGACCAACCCGCGGTAGGTGTTGGACGAGCGGCCGGCCGAGATACCCTTCGAGATGATCCGCGAGCGCGTGCCGGCGCCCAGGTGGATCATCTTGGTTCCGGTGTCGGCCTGCTGGCGCCCGTTGGTGATGGCGATCGAGTAGAACTCGCCGCTGCTCTCGTCGCCGCGCAGGATGCAGGACGGGTACTTCCAGGTGATAGCCGAGCCGGTCTCAACCTGCGTCCACGACACCTTCGAGCGCGCGCCGCGGCAGTCGGCCCGCTTGGTGACGAAGTTGTAGATGCCGCCTTTCCCGGTCTGCGGGTCGCCCGGATACCAGTTCTGCACGGTGGAGTATTTGATCTCCGCATCGTCCAGAGCGACCAATTCGACGACCGCGGCGTGCAGCTGGTTCTCGTCGCGCATGGGGGCCGTGCAGCCCTCCAGGTACGAGACGTAGCTTCCCTTGTCGGCGATGATCAGCGTCCGCTCAAACTGGCCGCTCTCGGCCGCATTGATGCGGAAGTAGGTGGACAGCTCCATCGGGCAGCGCACGCCCGGCGGCACGTAGACGAAGGAGCCGTCGGAGAACACCGCGCTGTTCAGGCAGGCGTAGTAGTTGTCCGAGACCGGCACCACCGACCCCAGGTACTTTTTGACCAGATCGCCGTGGTCGCGGATGGCCTCGCTCATCGAGCAGAAGATCACTCCGACCTCTGCCAGCTCCTTCTTGAAGGTGGTGACCACGGAGACGCTGTCGAACACCGCGTCGACCGCGTACTTGGGCGCGCCTTGGACGCCGGCCAGGACCTCCTGTTCGCGGATCGGAATGCCGAGCTTCGCGTAGGTCGCCAGGATGTCCGGATCCACCTCGTCCAGGCTCTTGGGCCCGTCCTTGGTCTTCGGGGCGGCGTAGTAGTAGCTGTCCTGGTAGTCGATCCGCGGGAAGTGGACCTTGGCCCAGGCCGGCTCCTCCAGCGCGAGCCAGCGCTCGTAGGCCTCCAGCCGCCACTTCAGCATCCACTCCGGCTCGTCCTTCTTGGTCGAGATGAAGCGGATGGTGTCGGCGCTCAGACCCTTGGGCGCGAACTCCTGGTCGATGTCGGTGACGAAACCGTGCTTGTACTTTTCGAGCGATTCGACGTGTTCGACGGTCTGCTTGGCGACGGGCATAAGCTCTACCTTTAGGCGGCCGGCGCGCGGCGACGCGCGGCATGGCGGCCGTTAAGTTCAATCCAGGCCTCGACGAGGCTGTTCCAGTCCGAGGCGTGCGTGGCCCAGCCGCCGCTGGCCCGGACCGCGCAACCGGCGAGGTCGGCCTGGCCCATGGCCGAGAGCACATGCGAGGGCTTCACCTTGCCCGACGAGCAGGCCGCCCCCGAGCTGACCATCACGCCGGCCAGGTCCAGCCCCATCACCTGCAGTTCGGCGGAGTGGCCGGGCGCGGCGAAACATAGGGTGTTGGGCAGCCGCTCGGCGCCCGCCCCGAGGATCACCGCGCCGGCCTGCGCCAGCCGCTCGGCCGCCGCATCGCGCCAGGCGGCCTGCGCCTGCAGGGCGGCGAGCCCGGCCATGCTGGCCCGTGCGGCCGCGCCAAAGCCGGCGATGCCGGGGACATTCTCAGTGCCGGCCCGGCGGCCCCGCTCCTGGCCGCCGCCGTGCTGGCGGCGCACCAGGCTGGCGCGGGGACCGAAAGTCAGGGCGCCCACGCCCTGCGGGCCGCCAAGCTTGTGCGCGGACACCGACAGGGTGTCGGCGCCGAGCGCCCGGCTGTCGAGGGCGATCTTGCCGGCCGCCTGGATGGCGTCCACGTGCAGCCAGCCGTCGGCGGCGCGCACGATTTCCGCCGCCTTCGCCACCGGCTGGATCACGCCGGTCTCGTTATTGGCCAGCATCAGGGCGACGAACGGCCGGCCCCAGGCGCCGTCCCAGCGCGACAGGCGATTCTCCAGCCAGGCGAGGTCGGCCACGCCCTCCGCGTCCACCGGCAGGGCGTCGACGTCCGCGCCGCTCTGGCGGGCGGTCTCCAGCACGCTGTCGTGCTCGACGGCGCTGACGATCAGCCGCCGCGAGCCGGCCGCGCGGGCGCTCTCGATCGCCAGCGCGTTGGCCTCGGTGCCGCCGCTGACGAACACCACAGTGGAGGCCGGCGCGCCGATCAGGGCCGCCACCGCGCCGCGGGCGTCCTCCACCAAGGCCCGGGCGGCGCGCCCGGCCGCATGGACCGACGAGGGATTGCCGCCGAGCTGGATGGCGCGGCCGATCGCCTGGATCGCTTCCGGCCGAACCGGAGCGGTGGCGTTGTAGTCGAGATAGACGCCGCTCATGCCGCCACCGGCTGAGAGGTCTTCAGCCGCCCGTTGGCCACGTCGTCTAGGGAGACGGAGGCGAGATAGTCGTGGATTTGGCGGCCCATTTCTTCCCACAGGTCGTGGGTCAGGCAGCGCTCGCCCTTCAGCATGCAGCCCTTCTGCGTCTCGCCCGAGCAGCGGGTGGTGCGCAGGGGCTCGTCCACGGCGGTGACGATGTCGGCGATGGTGGTCTCGGCGGCGCTGCGGGCCAGGCGGTAGCCGCCCCCCGGCCCTCTGGCGCTCACCACCAGCCCTTTGCGGCGCAGCCGCGAGAACAGCTGTTCGAGATAAGCCAGCGAGATCTCCTGCCGGGCCGCGATGTCGGCCAACGCCACGGCCCGCTCACCCTCGCGGCGCGCCAGGTCGGTCATGGCCATCACGGCATAGCGGCCCTTGGTGGAGAGGCGCATTTGGTGAACCCGCTAAGTGTTAGTTTTCGCGCGCATCCGCGCCCGCCTATGCTACAAGCCCGCCGCCTCGCGAGGGCGACCAGGCGCGCGACCAGGCTGGCCGGCATCTAGGAAGACCAAGCGCGGTAGTCAAGTATTCGTCACGAGAGGGGACCGAATGCCAGAGGTGGTGCTGACCGGTGCAGCCGGGCGTATCGAAGGACGCTACTCCGCCGGCAAGAGCGAGACGGCCCCCATCGCCCTCATCCTGCACCCGCACCCCAAGGCCGGCGGCCAGATGAACAATCCGGTCGCGGTGCAGCTCTTCCACCTGTTCATGAAGCGCGGCTTCTCGGTCCTGCGGTTCAATCTCCGCGGCGTGGGGCGCAGCCAGGGCGAATTCGATTCCGGCATCGGCGAGCTGGCGGACGCCGCCACCGCGCTGGACTGGCTGCAGTCGACCAATCCGGCCGCCTCGCAGTGCTGGGTCGCCGGCTACTCCTTCGGCGCCTGGATCGGCATGCAGCTGCTGATGCGCCGCCCGGAAACCGACGGCTTCATCTCGGTCTCGCCGCCCACCAACATGTACGACTTCTCCTTCCTCGCCCCCTGCCCGGCCTCGGGCCTGATCCTGCACGGCGGCGCGGACACGGTGGTGCCGCCCAACGAGGTCGAGCGCGTGGTCTCCAAGCTGCGCACCCAGAAGGGCATCGTCATCGACTACGAGGTTGTCGAGGGCGGCAGCCACTTCTGGGCCGAAAACCTCTCCGAGGTCGAAACCCGCGTCGGCGCCTATCTCGACAAGCGGCTGGCGGCCGAGCCGGCGTAACCCCAACTCCGCACATCCCCGCGGGGATGTGCGGCTGTTATGTGGCCTCCACGATCCGCCCGCCGGTCATCGCCTGCACCACGCCTGTGGTGCTCGGGAAGGTGATGGGCAGGCGGTTGGCGGACCTGGCCGCGCAGTAGGCGATGGCCTCCGCCTCGATGGAATCGCCGCGCCAGCCGACCGCTTCGGCGGACTCCACCGGTGCGGAGACCCGCTCCCGAATGGCCTGCATCAGCACCGGATTGTGGCGCCCGCCGCCGCAGGCGATCACCACGCTCGGCTCCGGCCCGGCGCGGTCGAGGCCGAGCTTCAGCGACTGCGCAGTGAACGCCACCAGCGTCGCGGCGGCGTCCTCCAGCTTGAGGGGCTCCAGCGGCTCGAGCGAGAAGTCGTAGCGGTCGAG
>NZ_DATAGM010000331.1:0-6630 GCF_036263695.1 Phenylobacterium sp. | reverse complement strand
GGAAGACACTTTTCCTCACGGCCGACGGCCGGATCGGCAAGCGCGATTTCTGGATCGGCTTTGCGATCCTGTTCGGCATCGGGTTCGTCGCCGGTATGATCCCGGTGCTCGGCCAGATCATCAGCCTCGTACTGATCTATCCGACGGTGTGCGTCTTCTCGAAGCGCCTGCATGACTTCGGCAAGACCGGATGGCTCTACCTAGCGCCGGTGGGCATCACGGTCGTGCTCATGATCGTAATGGGGGTGACCGGGGGCATGGCCTTCATGGGCGCAGGCTTCGCCGGAAACGAGGCCGCCGCCGCCGGTTCGGCCATGGCGGGCATGGGGCTGATTTTCGCGCTGGCCCTGCTGGGCTTCGCCGTGTGGGTCGGCTTCCTGCTGTGGGTCGGCCTCACCAACGGCGACCAAGCCGACAACCGTTACGGCCCGCCGCCGGTCTCGCTGACCGGGGGGACGGCGAGCCCGCCGACCATCGCCTGACGATCGACAGGACCTGAGAGTTCGAGAGCCCCGGATCGCAAGGTCCGGGGCTTTTGCTTATCCGCCGCGCCGCCGAAGCTAGCGCGACAGGCGCGCATCGATCTCTTCGAAGCTCTGCCCCTTGGTCTCCCGCGCGATCAGGGCGGCGGCCAGGCTGATCAGGCAGGCGATCAGCATGTAGACCGCCACCGGCGTGGCCGAGCCGCTCTGTCGGAAGAGGGCGATGGCGATGATCGGCGCGAGGGAGCCGGCGACGATCGAGGTCACCTGATAGGCCAGCGATGCGCCCGAGTAGCGGATCCGGGTCGGGAACAGCTCGGCGATGAAGGCCGCCTGGGGGCCGTACATGGCGCCGTGCAGGATCAGGCCCATGGCCATCGCCGCGCCCACCGCCTGCGCCGTGCCGGTCTCCAGCAGGGGGAAGAAGGCGAAGCCGAACAGAGCCATGCCGCCGGCCCCCACGGCGTAGACCGGCCGGCGGCCGATGCGGTCCGACAGCCAGGCGAACAGCGGCAGGGTAAGGCACTCGGCCGCCGCGCCGATCAGCAGGGCGTTCAGCGCGACGCTTCGCGTAAGGCCGACCACGTCCACGATGTAGGTGATCGAGAAGGCGGTGATCACGTAGTAGGAGATGTTCTCGCCCACCCGAAGGCCCGCGCCGACGGCCACGCCGCCCGGCCGCTGCCGGATCGCCTCGATGACCGGCGCGCGGTGGGCGCCCCCCTCGGCGGCCTTGGCGAACACCGGCGATTCCTCCAGTGAGACCCGCACCCACCAGCCGACCGCGATCAGCACCGCCGACAGCAGAAAGGGGATGCGCCAGCCCCAGGCCAGGAAGTCCTCGTCGCTCTGCACGGCCGCGAGCAGGGCCAGGACCCCCGCGGCCAGCAGGTTGCCGGCCGCCACGCCCGCCTGCGGGAAGCCGGCCCACAGGCCTCGCCGCTTCGCGTCGCCGTACTCGGCGGCCATCAGCACCGCCCCGCCCCACTCGCCGCCGACGGCGAAGCCCTGCACGAGCCGCAGCAGCGTCAGCAGCACCGGCGCGAGCAGCCCCACCTGGCCGTAGGTGGGCAGCAGCCCGATCAGGAAGGTCGCCCCGCCCATCAGCACAAGGCTGAGCATCAAGAGCTTCTTGCGCCCGATGCGATCGCCGAAGTGGCCGAACACGATCCCGCCCAGCGGTCGGGCGACGAACCCGAGGGCGTAGCTCGCGAACGCCAGCATCGCCCCCGTCAGCGGGTCGGCCGACGGGAAGAACAGCTTGTTGAAGACCAGCGCCGCCGCCGTCCCGTAGAGGAAGAAGTCGTACCACTCGATGGTGGTGCCGATCAGGCTCGCCATCACCACCTTGCCGAGGCCGGAGCGGGGGGCGTCGGGTGCGGCGGCGGCGGTCATGCGCCCATCGGATGACATCTCGACCTTGGCCGCAAGCTTCCTCCCTTGCACGAGGCGAGGAAGCCTAGCCCCGCACCTTGCCGATCAGCGCCGCCGTCGAGGGATCGTGCGCCCCCGCGCCGCCGGCAAGATCGGCGAGCACTCGGTTCGCCAGTGTCTTCCCCAGCTCGACGCCCCACTGGTCGAAGCTGTTGATCCCCCACAGCACGCCCTCGACGAAGGTCTTGTGCTCGTAGAGGGCGAGGAGCGCGCCGAGCGCTTCCGGCGTCACAGCGTCCATGAGGATGAAGCTGGAGGGCCGGTCGCCAGGGAAGGTGCGCTGCGGCGCGAGCTCGTCGATTTGGTCGGCGGGCGCGCCGGAGCCCTCCAGCTCGGCCCGGACGTCGGCCTCGCTGCGGCCGATCATCAGGGCCTCGGCCTGGGCGACGGCGTTGGCGAGCAGCTTCTTCTGGGCTTCAGGGTCGCCCTCGCGAGCCCGGCGTACGGCCAGGATGTCCAGCGGGATTACGTCGGTCCCCTGGTGCAGCAGCTGGAAGAAGGCGTGCTGGCTGGTGGAGCCGACCTCGCCGAACACGCTGGCGGCGGTGGCCCGGGCGACCGGTCGCCCCTGAGCGTCCACCCGCTTGCCGTTGGACTCCATCTCCAGCTGCTGCAGCCAGGAGGGCAGCAGGCGCAGCCGGTGGGCGTAGGGGATCACCGCCCGCATCGGCCGGCCAAGGCCGTTGCGGTTGAAGACGTGGGCCAGGGCCAGCAGCACGGGGGCGTTGACCTCCAGCGGCGCCTGGCGGAAGTGGGCGTCCATCGCCGCTCCGCCCGCCAGCACCGCCTCGAACACGTCGAAGCCGAGCGCAATGGCGCAGGACAGGCTCACCGCCGACCAGACCGAGTAGCGGCCCCCGACCCAGTCCCAGAAGCCGAACACCTGGCCCTCCGGCACGCCGAAGGCGCGGGCCTTGTCGGGGGCGGCGGTGACCGCGATCAGATGAGCGTCGGCGGCGGGGCCAAGGGCGTCGCGCAGCCAGGCGCGCGCCGTCTCGGCGTTGGCCAGGGTCTCCTGGGTGGTGAAGGTCTTGGACACGGCCACCACCAGCGTCTCAGCGGGATCGAGGCCGTCCAGTGCGAAGGCCAGTTCGGCCGGGTCCACATTGGCGGCGAAGCGCAGCTCGATGGGAGCCGAGAGCGGCCGTAGCGCCTCCCACACCAGCCGTGGGCCGAGATCCGAGCCGCCGATGCCGATGTGGACGATTGCGCGGAACGGCTTCCCCGTCGCGCCAGTCTGCGCTCCGCTCCGCACCGCTTCAGCGAAGGCGCGCATCGCGGCGCGGGTGGCCTCTACCTCGGCCGACACCGGCTGGCCGTCGGCGGTGAAGGCGGCGCCCGCGGGCGCGCGCAGGGCGGCGTGCAGGGCGGCGCGCCCTTCGGAGCGGTTGATGGGCTCGCCGGCAAGCTGGGCGTCCCGCGCCGTCTCGACGCCCGCGTCGCGGGCCAGCTCGAGCGCGATCTGCAGGTCGGCCACCGACCAGGGCTGCTTGGACAGGTCCAGGTGGAGCCCGGCGGCCTCGAGGGTGAGCCTCGTCAGGCGCTCGGGCTCGGCGTCGAACAGGGCGGCGATGCGGCGGCCCTCGGCGGCCCGGGCGGCGGCTTCGAAGGCGGCCCAGGCCTTGGCGGACGCTCCCAAACTCCCCTCCCCGTCAAATCGTAAGCGCGGCGTTTACCATGCGGCGGTTACAGGAAAGCTCTACTGCTGTCTCGGTTCCGGAGGGGATCCCATGTCCTGCGAAGCTGTCGCCGCCGCCGCCCTGCTGTGGCTGGCCGCCGGCCCCGCGCCCGCTGCGGCCAACGCCCCGCCGGCCGCGGTGGCGCAGGAGCCGCTGTTCGCGGAGATCGTCTCGCGCGCTCGGGCGCTGAAGACCGAGGTCGACGGCTACCGCGCGGCGGGCGCCGCGCCCGCGGGGGACTTCGCGGCCCGCATCGGCGAGCTCGCCGCCCTCGACATGAAGGGTCACGTCGCGCTCCGCGACCGTGGGATCGACGGGGACCTGAAGTGCATCCTGCGCGGCATCGCCGAGGACCTGCCGGTCAAGCTCTCCGAGCTGGCGAAGGCCCCCGACCCCAAGGCCCGGGACCTGGCCCTGCGCGACATGGCCTACCTGCTCAACGACAACGTCGAGGTCATCACCGCGCCCGTCCCTCCCCTTCATGGGGAGGGTGGCCCGGAGCGCAGCGACGGGATGGGTGGGGAGGTAACGGGCCTGCACAGCGGTCGCCATCCAGCGCCGAGCGCGCTCTAGACTCCCCCACCCCGGTCGGCTGCGCCGACTCGACGCTCCCCATGAAGGGGAGGGAAGGCGCGCCTACCCCTTGTACTTGACGCTGCACCCGTACGGCTTGCTCACCGGCGTAGCGACCTTGCGGCCGGCCCTGAGGTCGGCGAGGGCGGCGCTGACGTAGTTCTTGGCGCCCTTCAGGCTGGCGGGGTCGGCGGAGGGCCGGTCGTCGATGCCGCCCATGTAGGCCAGGCGCCCGGCCTTATCGACGACGTACATGTGCGGGGTGGTGCGGGCGTCGTAGGCCTTGCCGACCTCGCCCTCGGGATCGAGCAGCAGGGCGGTGGCGGCTGCCTTGTTCGAGGCCTTCCAGCCCTTGGCCTCGGCAGGCGCGAGATAACCCTGGGTTCCGGGTGCGGAGGAGATCAGGGTCAACCAGACCGCCCCGTCGGCGGTGGCCTGCTTCTGCAGGCTCTGCATGGCCCCCGCGCCATAGTGCTTCTTCACATAGGGACAGCCGCCGTTGTGCCACTCGAGCACGACGGTCTTGCCCTTGAATTCGGACAGGGAGCGGGTGCGGCCGTCGGCGTCGACGGCCTGAAAGTTGGGCGCGGGCTGGCCGACTGTCGGCGCGGCGGCGGCGGGGGCGGCGATCGCCAGCACCGAGGCGGCGAGGACGAGGCGGCGGGTCAGGCGGGTCATCGGCTCGGCTCCAGTACGTTTCAGCGACCCTAGCCGGCGGCGGCGGCCTCCAGGGCCTGGACCACTGTCCGGCCGGTCAGGATCTGCGGCAGGATAACGCCGTCCGCCGAGCCTTTTCCATAGACCAGATAGAGGGGCACGCCCGCGCGGCCATGACGGGCGAGCTCGGCGGCGATGACGTCGTCCTTCAAGGTCCAGTCGGCCTTCAGATAGACCGTTCCCGTCCGCTGGAAGGCGTCGGCGACCTCGGCGCTGGTCAGCGCCGTGCGCTCGTTGACCTTGCAGGTGATGCACCAGGCGGCGGTGAAGTTGACGAACACCGGCCGGCCCTCGGCGCGCGCGGCGGCCAGCCGCTCGGGGCTGTAGGCCTCGTAGGGGATGTCGGCGGCGGCCTCCGCGGCGACGGCGGTCGCGGGCTGGTAGCCGGGCCAGACGACCGCGACGAGCGCGGCGGCGGCCAGCACGCCCGCCCCGGCGCCGGGGAGCAGCGGCCCGCGACCTTGCGCCTGGCGGTGCTGGGCGATCCCGGCCAGCCAGGCGGCCAGCGCGACGACGACGGCGGCGGCGAACAGGCGGGCCAGCGCTATGTCGCCGGCCTGCACCGTCAGCACCCAGGCGAGCCAGGCGGCCGCCCCGTACATCGGAAACGCCAACAGCTTGCGGAAGCCGGCCATCCAGGGCCCAGGCTTCGGCAGCCTGGCCAGCACGCCGGGCACGAAGGCCACCAGCACGAACGGCAGCGCAAAGCCGAGGCCGAGGGCGGAGAACACCACCAGGGCCGCCGCGGCGCTTTGGGTCAGGGCCCAGCCGAGCGCCGGGGCCATGAACGGCGCCGTGCATGGCGCGGCCACGACCACGGCGAGCGCGCCGGTGAAGAAGGCGCCGGCCAGCCCCTTGCGGGAGGCCAGGCCCGCGCCCGTCCCCTGCAGCGAACTGCCGACCTCGAAGACGCCGGAGAGGTTCAGGGCCACCGCCAGCATCAGCAGGGCCAGGGCGGCGACGACCGGCGGCGACTGCAGCTGGAAGCCCCAGCCGGCCGCCGCGCCCGCCGCCTTCAGCGCGATCAGCAGGCCGGCGAGCGCCAGGAAGGTCGCCAGCACGCCGGCGAGGAAGGCCAGACCATGGCGCTGGGCCTCCTTGCGCTCGTGCGCATGGCCGGCCAGCCCGGCGGCCTTCATCGCGAGGATCGGGAAGACGCAGGGCATCAGGTTGAGGATCAGCCCGCCCAGCAGCGCGAAGCCGATGGCGAGCGGCAGGCCAAGCCCAGCCCCGCCGCCGCCGCTGGGCGGCGCGCGCGCCGGCGGCGGGCCGAGGCCCGCGGCGCCGGCGGGGGCCGGCCCCGCCTGGGCGCCGATCTCGAAGGCGCGGCCGTCGGCGAGGCTCAGGACGCCGGCGAGCTCGGCCGGCGGGGTAGGCGACTGGAAGCCGTAGCCAGGGGTGAGGGTGAGGGTCAGCCCCTCGGGGCCGCGCTCGACGGCCTGCGGCTTGGCGTGGTCGATGGCCGCGCCGTCGAAGGGGAAGAAGTAGGCGTCTGCGAAGTCTGCGCCCTTCACCGGCCCGCCAGCCACGGCCAGCTTCAGCGTCTCGCCCTCGCGGGCGAAGGCGGCGGTGAGCGGGACGGCCTTGGGCGCGGCCTGCAGCGCGGCGGCGACCGCCTCGCCGAACTGCGGGTGCGGTCCGGCAGGCGCCGCGGCGATCGGGAGCCGGATCCCGAGGACCGCGTCCTCCGGCACGCAGATCTCTTCGCAGACCAGGAAGGCGACGGCTGCGGTGAGCTCGACGGT
>NZ_DATAGM010000330.1:0-4597 GCF_036263695.1 Phenylobacterium sp. | reverse complement strand
CCGGAACTGGTGGCCGTGATAGCGCTGGGCCAGAGGGACCGGCAGGTTGTCCGGCAGCGGCCTGAAACGGCCGAAGTGGGCGATCCACTCCGCGTCGGTCAGCGTGGCCAGGCCCACGCTGGCCGCCGCCCGGTCGTTCCGGTAGCGCAGGAGGGTCTGCGGGAAGTCCGCCGCCTCGACCGGGTCGGCGAATTCGGGGCCCAGTTCCTGCAGGTGCGGCTCGGGGCGATAGGCGGCGGTGTCGACGGGCATGAGGTCTCCTGGCCCGCAGCATAACGAACCAGACGCCCTCTGACGCGCCCGCTCTGTCGCCGAATGTAACCCGCGCCCTGCGATACATGTTGCCGCCCGGCCACAACCATAGCGCAGCTGGCCAAACAACGTTCGAGTCCGATTGTCGCCAGACGGTCATCGGTCTAGACGCGCCGCCCTCAGATCCCGGCCGCGCCTCCCCGCGCGGACCGGTGGGGATAATCTGGAAGGATATTTTGAATGCGCATCACCCAACTGCTCCGCAGTTCGGCGTCGCTCGCCGTGTTGACCGGTCTCGCCTTCGGTACGGCGGCCCAGGCCCAGGACGACGCGGAAGGCAACGCCGTCGACGAGATCATCGTCACCGCCCAGAAGCGTGAACAAAGCCTGCAGGACGTGCCGATCGTGGTGACGTCGGTCAGCGGCCAGTTGCTGCAGGACGCCGGCGTACGCGACATCCGCGAGCTGACCGTCCTGACGCCCGGCCTGACCGTCACCTCGACCTCCAACGAGACCTTCGTCACCGCCCGTGTCCGCGGCGTCGGCACCGTCGGCGACAACCCCGGCCTGGAGAGCTCGGTCGGGATCGTGATCGACGGCGTCTACCGTCCCCGCAACGGCGTCTCGTTCGGCGACCTGGGCGAAGTCACCCGCATCGAAGTGCTGAAGGGCCCGCAAGGCACCCTGTTCGGCAAGAACACCTCAGCGGGCGTGGTCAACATCATCACCGCCGGCCCGACCCGCGACCTGCAGGCCGAGTCGGAGGTCACCGTCGGCAACTACGGCCAGTGGGGCTTCTCCGGCTCGCTGTCGGGCCCCATCACCGACACCGTGGCCGGCCGGATCTACGCCGCCGCCCGCGCCCGGGACGGCTTCCAGGACATCGTCACCGGCGAGGGCCCGCGCGGCCGCCACGAGGACAACACCCAGGACTTCTACACCCTGCGCGGCCAGCTGCTGTTCGAGCCGTCGCAGGACCTGAACATCCGGGTGATCGGCGACTACACCAAGCGTGACGAACTCTGCTGCGTCGGCACCCAGCTGTTCGTGGGCGGCGCCGTCAACAACCGCGGCCGGCTGATAGAGCAGGTGCGTCCGGGCTCGCTGGACCTGACCAGCACGCCGTTCGACCGGCTGGGCTTCGCCAACCGTCCCACGGACCAGCGCGTCGAGGACATGGGCCTGTCGGCCGAGGCGAACTGGGACATCAACGAAGCCATGTCGCTGACCTCGGTCACCGCCTGGCGGAACTGGAAGTCCGAGGTCGGCCAGGACGCCGACTTCACGGCCGCCGACCTGGTCTACCGCCCGAACGACGGCCGCAACGCCACTGAGTTCGAGCAGTTCAGCCAGGAGCTGCGGCTGGCCGGCGAGGCCATGGACGGGCGCCTGAACTGGCTGGTCGGCGGCTTCTACGCCAAGGAAGACCTGAACAGCCGCGCCCTGCTGCTGTTCGGCCAGGACTACTACGCCTACTACGCTCAGCGGGTGCTCTCGAACGTCCCGGCCGCCATCGGCCTGACCCAAGGGACCATCCTGCAGCCGGGCTTCGGCTCCGACGACGTCTACGCCCAGGAAGGCGACACCTGGGCCCTTTTCACCAACAACTCGTTCAAGATCACCGACGCCCTCGAGCTGACCGTCGGCCTGCGCTACACGATCGACGAGAAGTCCCTGACCAGCGACTACACGACCACGGGCGCGGCCTGCGACCAGGCCGAGGCGGCGTTCCCGGCCCTCGCCGGCCTGCTGGGCGCGGCCACCGCCACCACCGTCGCCGGCGGCCTGTGCATCAACCTCCAGAACAACGACTTCGACGAGCTGGGCGTCGTCAGCCAGTCGCGGGAAGAGAAGGAATGGTCGGGCACCGCCAAGCTCGCCTACCGCTTCAACCCCGACCTGATGACCTACGTGAGCTATTCGCGCGGGTTCAAGGCGGGGGGCTTCAACCTCGACCGTGAGCAGCGGATCCTCGCTGGCCCCGGCGGCGCGCCGAACTTCACCGCCGATGCCGACACCAGCTTCCGCGGCGAGTTCGTCGACAGCTGGGAGATCGGCGCCAAGTCGACCCTGTTCGACGGCTCTCTGCTGCTGAACCTGGCCGGCTTCCACCAGACTTTCGAGGACTTCCAGCTGAACACCTTCGTCGGCACGGCCTTTATCGTGGAGACCCTGCCGGAAGTGGTCTCGCGCGGCGTCGACGCCGACTTCGTCTGGTCGACCCCGATCGACGGCCTCGATTTCCAAGGCGGCGTCACCTACGCCGAGACCGAGATCCAGCCGTTCACCGCCTCGGACCTGCTGGTCCCCAGCCGGTTCAACAGCCTGCGCCGCCTGCCCGGCGCGCGGCTGTCGTTCGCGCCCCTGTGGTCGGCGTCTCTCGCCGGCACCTACGAGCGCGAACTGGGCGGCGAGCTGATGCTGCGCTCCAACGTCTCGGCCAAGTACACCTCGAGCTACAACACCGGCTCGGACCTGCACCCCTCCAAGCTGCAGGACGAACTGGTGCTGGTGAACGCCCGCATCGGCGTCGGCAATGTGGACGAGACCTGGACCGTCGAGCTGTGGGCCAACAACCTGTTCGACCAGGACTACATCCAGGTCGGCTTCAACGGCCCCTACCAGGTGGACGAGAACAACGACGCGGTCAGCGTCTACAACGCCTTCCTGGGGGCGCCCCGCACCGTCGGCGCAACGCTCCGGCTGCGCTACTAGACCTCGCCGGTTTCGGCTGATCGGCGGCCCGGGAGCGATCCCGGGCCGCTTTTCTTTGGCCCAATCGCCAAGCCGCGGCGGCCACGCTTGGCGTTCGGCGCAGCCCGTGCTGTGAAGCAAGGGTGAGCGAAATGACCGCCTCCGAACCCGACCTGACGCAATGCGACAGGGAGCCGATCCACATCCCCGGCGCTGTGCAGCCGCACGGCGCGCTGGTGGTCCTGGACCGCTCGGCGCTGAGGATCGAGCAGGCGGGCGGCGGCTGCGGAGAGCTCCTCGGGGCCGCGCCTGAAGCGCTGCTCGGCCGTCTCCTGATGGAGGCCATCCCCGGCGCCGGTGGCCTGTCGCTTGACGAGACCTTCTCCGTTGCGACGTACGCAGGAGCCGTTCCCGGCAGCTCCGGCGGCGAGCTCGACTGCGTAGCCCATTTGGTCGGGGAGAAGCTGGTGCTGGAGTTCGAGCCGGCCCCCGCCCGTCGGCGGTCGGCCGCCGAGATGGCCCGCACGGTCGAGACCATCGGCGCCGCCTTCGGCGCCGCGCGCACCCTCTCCCAGCTCGCCGAGACGGCGGCCGCCCGCTTCCGGGAGATCACCGGCTTCGACCGGGTGATGTTCTACCGCTTCCTGCCGGACGAGACCGGCAGCGTGATCGCCGAGGCCAAGACCGACGCGCTGGCGCCTTTCCTCAACCACCGCTACCCCGCCAGCGACATCCCCAAGCAGGCCCGCCAGCTCTATCTGCGCAACGTCATCCGGGTGATCCCGGATGTCGGCTACGCGCCGAGCCCGCTGCTGGCGCAGGATCTGGGCGATCCGCCGCTGGACATGTCGGACTGCCACCTTCGCAGCGTCTCACCGATCCACATCCAGTACCTGAAGAATATGGGCGTCGCCGCCTCAGCCTCATTGTCGATCATTCGCGACGGACAGCTTTGGGGCCTGGCGGCCTTCCACCATCGCGAGCCCAAGGGCCTCACCTTCGACGACCGCACCCTGTGCCGGCTGCTCGCCGCCTCCCTGTCGCACCAGGTCGCCAGCCTAGAGGACGCCGAGCTCTACAGGGATCGGCTGCGGACCCGAGCGGCCGAGGACGCGCTGTTCAGCCTGCTGGCGCGCGGCGCCTCGGTGGACGAGGGGCTCGAGAGCCATGTCCCGGACCTGATGGAAGTGGTGCGGGCGCACGGGGCCGCCGTGCGCCAGGGGGACAAGGTGACGACCGCCGGCCTCTGCCCCGATCCCGACAAGCTGCTGGCGCTGGCCGACTGGCTGCTGACGCGCCGCGAGCCGGCGGTCTTCGCGACCGACTCCCTGTCGCGCATCTTCCCGGCCGCATCCGTCTACGCCGAGAGGGCGAGCGGGCTGCTGGCGGTTTCGGTCTCCACCTCGGAGAAGCGCCAGCTGCTGTGGTTCCGGGCTGAGCAGGTCGAGGAGATCAACTGGGCAGGCAATCCGCACAAGCCGGCGGACCCGGCTTCGGACAGCGGAGCCCTGACGCCCCGAAAGTCCTTCGACCTTTGGCGGGAGACGGTCCGCGGCCGAGCCCAGCCGTGGTCCTCCGTCGAGGCCGAGGCCGCCGCGCGCATCGCCCGAAGCGTCGCCGAGCTGCAGCGGACCCAGAGTATCGGCCGACT
>NZ_DATAGM010000329.1:0-6325 GCF_036263695.1 Phenylobacterium sp. | reverse complement strand
GGTCGGGGTTCTTACGCCCTTGCTGCGACCTGCTCCTCCGCGTCCGTGAGGCCGGAGCGAGGAGGGATCAGATCACGGACGCGGGATCGACTATGCCGCGGTTCGCGCGCCGGACAAGAGCTTTATTCACGGCCCCGTGATCACTTTTTTCACCATTGCCGGCTGAGCGCCGCAATCTCAGCGTCAGCCCTCGGCCGGGATGTTCGACAGCGCCTCTTCCAGCTCCAGGAAGCTGGGCTGGGACTCGGACGGCACGTTGCCGCGGCCGATCTCCACCGAAATCTGTGCGGCGTTGCCGTGCAGGTGGGCGACCAGCACCGCCTGGATAATCTTGTAGTAGGCGTGCTCTTCCTCGACGACGTTCTTCAGCCGGGCGGCCATCGGGCCGACGAGGCCGTAGGCCAGGAAGACACCGAGGAAGGTGCCGACCAGCGCGCCGCCGATCATCGCTCCCAGCACCTCCGGCGGCTCGGTGATCGAGCCCATGGTCTTGATGACCCCCAGCACCGCCGCGACGATGCCCAGCGCGGGCAGGGCGTCGGCCAGGTTCTGCAGGGCGCCGGCCGGCGCGAGCGCTTCGTGGTGGTGCTTCTCGAGCTGCTTCTCCATCGCGTCTTCCACCTGGTGGGGATCCTCCAGGTTCATCGTCATCATCCGCAGGGTGTCGCAGATGAAGTCGACCGCGAAGTGGTCCTTCATCACCTTGGGGAAGCGCGAGAAGATCGTGCTCTGGCCCGGATTTTCGATGTGGCTCTCCAGGGCGATGACGCCCTTGGACTTCATGGTCTTGGTCAGCAGGAAGAGCAGCGCCAGCAGGTCGTTGTAGTCCGACGCCTTCCACTTGGGGCCGGCGAACACCTTCGCCATGCCGCCGCCGGTGGCTTTGATCGTCGTCATGGAATTGGAGATCAGGTAGGCCGCGACGCCCGCGCCGCCGATCGCCATCATCTCGTGAGGAAGCGCGTGGGTGATCACGCCCATCTGCCCGCCGGACATCAAGTAGCTGCCGAACACCATCGCGAACAGCAGGACGATGCCGATAATCTGGAACATGCGGACGGGCCCCCAACTCTGGGCTGCACCTTGGCCGTTAATGCTTAAGGCGAGGTGAGCGAGAGGGTTTGCACCCGCTCCCGGCGCGTCCTAACAGCGGGGCATGAGCCAGCCCTCCACCACGCCCGACGGGATACCGAAGCGCTCTTTCGCCATCATCTTCGGCGTGTCGCTGGCGACGGCGATGGGCAACACCGGGCTGATCTCGGTGCTGCCGGCGATCGGCCGATCCACGGGTATCCCCGACGAGGCGGTGGTGGCGATCTTCTCGCTGTCGGCGCTGCTGTGGGCCTTCTCCTCGCCGATGTGGGCCAGGGCCTCGGACCGGCACGGCCGCAAGCCGCTGATGATCGTCGGACTGGCCGGGTTCATGGTCTCCATGGCGCTGTGCGGCGTGGTGGTCGCCGCGGGCCTGGCGCACCTCGCCCACTGGGCGGTGATCTTCATTTGCTTCCTGCTGGCGCGCGCCCTGTTCGGCTTCTTCGGCGCGGCGTCCAACCCGGCGACCCAGGCCTATGTGGCCGAGTACACCCCGCCCGAGAAACGGACCGGCGCGATGTCCAGCCTGGCGGGCGCCTTCGGCCTGGGCACCGTGATCGGGCCGTTCCTGGCGCCCCTGTTCGTGCTGCCGTTCGTCGGCCTATCGGGGCCGCTGTTCGCCTTCTCGCTGATCGCCGGCGTGATGCTCGCCGTCGTCGTCCGCTACCTGCCCGAGAGCGAGCACCGCGCCCAAGGGGACGAGGCGGAGCCCGAGCCCCTGGACGCCAGGGGAAAGGTCCGGCCCATGTGGCGCGATCCCAGGATCACGCCCTTCCTGATCTACGGCTTCCTGGTCGCTGTCTGCCAGACAGCGCAAGGCCAGACGCTAGGATTCCTGATCCTCGACACCCTGGATATGTCGCCGACCGAGGCGCAGGGCTTCATCGCCGTGGCGATGATGTTCGGCGCCGTGGCCGGGCTGCTGGCCCAGTGGGGCATCATCCGGATGTTCGACATGACCCCGCGCCAGCTGCTGCGCTGGGGCGTGGCGGTGGCCGCGGTCGGCAATCTGATCGTGGCGCTCTCGCCCGGCTACTGGAGCGTGGTGGTCGGCTACGCCGTCTCCAGCCTGGGATTCGGCTTCGCCCGCCCAGGGTTCACGGCCGGCGCCTCCCTGGCGGTCAACATGGGGGAACAGGCCCGGGCGGCCGGCGCTATCGCGGCCGTCAACGGCGTCAACGTGGTGCTGGCCCCGGCCTTCGTCTGGCTCTACCGCCACCTGGCCTGGGGGCCGTTCGTCCTCAACGCCGTCATCCTGGCGGCGCTGCTGGTCTACGCCTTCAAGAACAACCAGCTGAAGAACGCCGATCCGATGCCCGCCACCCGCGAGGACGCCACCATGGCGACGCTGGAGAAGCGCAACGAGGGCGGTGGGATCTAGACCCCCGCCTCAGCGCGCAGCCGGCGCACCATGTCCATCGAGAGGTAGCCGTCGGCGACGAGTCCCCGGGACTTCTGCCAGGCCCGCAGCGCCGAGCGGGTGTTGACGCCGACGACGCCGTCCGGCGTGCCCGGGTTGAAGCCGAGGCTGACCAGCGCCCGCTGCGCCGCCTGACGATCGGCCAGCGCCAGGCCGACTTCTTCGGGCCAGGGCTTCACCAGCTGGCCCATGCCGGCGAAGCGGTCGGCCAGCATGCCCACGGCCAGGGCGTAGGCCACCGAGTTGTTGTACTGGCGGATCGCGAAGTGGTTCGGGAACAGCAGGAACAGCGGCCCGTTCGCCCCCGACGGCGCCAGCAGCTGGGCCGGGGCGGCCCGGTCGGCGGCGCTCCACGGCTGGCGGTCGGCCCGACGCACGCCGCGCGATTCCCACCAGTCCGGCGTCTCTTTCGGTCCTTCGGTCAGCGAGAAGTCGAAGCCGGCCGGAACCGTGACTTCCCGCGCCCAGCTCTCGCCGCGTCGCCAGCCGGCCTTGGCCAGCAGGTTGGCCGCTGAGGCGAGGGCGTCGGCCGGCGAGCCCCAGAGGTCGCGCCGCCCATCCCCGTCGCCGTCGACGGCGGTGGAGAGATAAGTCGTGGGGATGAACTGGGTCTGGCCGAAGGCGCCCGCCCAGGAGCCCTTCATGCGGCTGCGCGGATGCTCGCCCGAGGAGATAATCTTCAACGCCGCGACCAGCTCGCCTTCGGCCCAGGCCCGCCGACGGCCGTCCGCCGCCAGGGTGGCCATGGAGCGGATGATATCCATGTCGCCGAGGATGGTCCCGAAGCCGGACTCCTGGGCCCAGACCCCCATCAGGATCTCGCGAGGCACGCCGTAGCGCCGCTCGATGGCTGGGAAGAAGGGATCGTTCCGGCGGCGCTTGCCGATGTCGATCCGGCTCTGGGTGAGGGCGGACTTGATGTAGGCGCTGACCGGCCGAGAGAACTCCGGCTGGGCGCCATCCAGGGCCGAGACCCGGTCGTTGGGCGTCAGGCCCGCCAGCTCCCGCTCCAGCACGGCCCGAGGCACCCCGGCGATGGCCGCTCGCGACTTGAAGCTCTCCAGCCAGTCATTGAAGCTCATCGGCCCCAGCGGCGGCGGGGGCAGGGCGGCGGGGGCCTGCGGGGCAGGTACGGGCTGGGCGGCGGCGGGTCCCGTGGAGCAGCCGGCGAGCAGCAGGGCGAGGAAGACTCTACGATGCATCCGCAGACCCTAGCCTGCGTCGCATGAACGGCGGAACACATCCCGGTTCAAAAGCGCGCGAAGCCGCCGCTGCGTTGACTCCCCGCCGCACTCCCCGTATATGCGCCCGCTCTGTCGCCGCCCCGCTGGGGGACCGGCCGGTCATTCGCGTGAAGACAAGGTCATGAAGGTCAGAAGCTCGCTCAAGTCGCTCAAGACGCGTCACCGCGACTGCAAGCTCGTGCGCCGCAAGGGCCGAGTCTACATCATCAACAAGACCGACCCGCGCTTCAAAGCCAAGCAGGGCTGAGGCCGCGCCGACCCCGAGATGCCGAAGGCGGTGCTCTGGGATATCGGCAACGTCATCGTGCGCTGGGATCCGCGCACGCTCTATTCCAAGATATTCCCCGACCCGGCCGAGCGTGACCGCTTTCTGGCCGAGATCTGCACCATGGCCTGGCATGAGGCCCATGACCTCGGCGTGCGGTTCGAGGACAACCGGGCCGAGCTGATCGCCCGATTCCCCGACCACGAGGCGGCGATCTGCGCCTGGGGCGAGCGCTGGTGGGAGATGTTCTCCGGCCCGATTGCCGAGACCGAGGCGGCCATCGAGGCGCTGCACGCCCGCGGCGTGCCGCAGCACGGCCTCTCCAACATTTCGCAGCACACCCTGGAGGGCACCTTCGCGATGAGCCCGGCGTTCGGCCGGCTGCAGGGCGTGGTGATCTCCGGCGCTGAGGGCCTGATCAAGCCGGATCCGGCGATCTTCCGCTTGGCCTGTGAGCGCTTCGGCCATGCGCCGCAAGACGTCCTGTTCATCGACGACGGGCCCCGCAACATCGAGGCGGCCCGGACGCTTGGCTTCGACGTGCACCACTTCACCGATCCGGCGCAGCTTCGGCCGGCCCTGGAAGCGCGGGGGCTGCTCTGATCCCCCTGCGATGGTGTAGGTCCTAGGCCGTCACCCATCGAGACGGGCGAATCATGACCGCGAACGACCGTCCCGGCGCCGAAGGCGACCTGGAGCTCACCATCCTGATGCCCTGCCTCAACGAGGCCGAGACGCTCGCCGTCTGCATCGAGAAGGCGAAGGGCTATCTGGAGCGATCCGGGGTCCGCGGCGAGGTGCTGATCGCCGACAACGGCAGCGACGACGGCTCCCAGGAGATCGCCCGCGGCCTCGGGGCGCGCGTGGTCGACGTCCCCCGGCGCGGCTACGGCGCGGCCCTGATCGGGGGCATCGAGGCGGCGCGCGGCCGCTTCATCATCATGGGCGACGCAGACGACAGCTACGACTTCGCGCGCCTTGACGCCTTCGTGGAGCCGCTTCGGGCCGGCGCTCAGCTGGTTATGGGCAACCGGTTCAAAGGCGGGATCGAGCCGGGGGCCATGCCCTTCCTGCACCGCTACCTGGGCAACCCGGTCCTCAGCTTCCTCGGCCGGATGTTCTTCCGCATTCCGGTCGGCGACTTCCACTGCGGGCTGCGCGGCTTCCATGCCGATGCGATCCGCAGCCTGCGCCTGCAGACCACCGGCATGGAGTTCGCCAGCGAGATGGTGGTGAAGGCCGCGCTGGGGGCCGTACGCATCGAAGAGGCGCCGACGACGCTCAAGCCCGACGGCCGCAGCCGCCCGCCGCACCTGAGGACCTGGCGCGACGGGTGGCGGCACCTGAAGTTCCTGCTGATCTACAGCCCCCGCTGGCTGTTCCTCTATCCCGGGCTGCTCACCAGCGGCCTTGGGGCCGGCCTGACCGCCTCGCTGCTTCCGGGGCCCCTCACCCTGCCGGGCGGGGTAGTGATGGACATCAACGCCTTCGTGGCGGGCTGCTTCATGATCCTGGCGGGGGTGCAGATGATCACCTTCGGGGTTCTATCGCGGCGCTATGCGGCCATGACCGGCTTCCTGCCCGCCAGCCGCACCGCCAACACCCTCATGCGCCACATCAATACCGAGCGGATGGCCCTGCTGAGCCTGGCCCTGCTGATCGCCGGCCTTTTGACCTTCGGCTACGCCTTCATGGTCTGGCTGGAGCGCGGCTTTGGACCGCTGACCGACCCGATGATCCCGCGCCTGGTCATTGGCGGCCTGGCGCTGGTGGCGGTGGCGCTGCAGACCTTCTTCTCGGCCTTCCTGCTGGGCACTTTGGACATCCCCAAGCTGCGCGGCCCGGAGGGCCCGTGAGCGCGCGTGCGCGCCTGGCGCGGTTCATCGTTTCCGGCGGCCTCGCCTCGCTGACCTTCTTCGTCGCCTCGTTCGCGCTGCTGGAGATCGGCTGGCGGCCGTGGGCGGCGAACCTGACCGCCTACGCGATCGGCTTCGTGGTCGGCTATTCCCTCCAGCGGGGCTGGACCTTCCAGGGCCGGCACGCCCACGGCTCGGCCCTGCCCAGGTACTTCATCCTGCAGGCGGCCTGCGCCGGCTTGACGGCCCTCGCCGGCGAGATCGGAGGCAGCCTCCTGGGCTTGCCGCCGCTGCTGGTCGCCATCGGCTCGACCGGCCTGGCGGGCGCGATCTCCTACCTGGGCTCGCTGCTGTGGGTGTTCCCTACGCGTCGCACCTGAGCAGGGTGACGAAGTGGAGCCTGCGGTCGAAGAGCCAGGTGAACGGGGCCGGGTAGATGCCCAGGCTG
>NZ_DATAGM010000328.1:0-9269 GCF_036263695.1 Phenylobacterium sp. | reverse complement strand
AGCCGGTGAAGGTCACCGCCCCGATCGCCAGGCCCAGCGACAGCTCGACCAGCGAGATCAGGTGGACGTGCCCGGTGGCCGCATCGACGATGCCGTAGGCGGCGGGCGTGTGGATCGCCGCGACCGCCACCAGGCAGGCGGCCAGGCCCACCAGGCTGTGGAAGGCGGCCACCAGCTGGGGCATCGAGGTCATCGCCACGCGCTTGGCGATCACCGCCCCGATCACGCCGCCGATCGCCACGCCGGCCGCGATCAGCCCCAGCGTCAGGGCGTCCAGCGCCCCCTGCCCCCAGAGGGTCAGCAGCACGGTGGCCACGGCGATGGCCATGCCGATCATGCCGTTGCGGTTGCCGGCCTGGCTGGAGGCCGGGCTGGACAGGCCGCGCAGGGCCAGGATGAACAGCACGCCCGAGACGAGGTAGGCGAGCGCGGCGAGGTTGGCGTTCATGGGCGCGCCTACTTCTCTTTCTTCTTGTACATCGCCAGCATCCGCTGGGTGACCAGGAAGCCGCCGAAGATGTTGACGGCGGCCAGGGCGGCGGCGATCGCGCCCGAGCCCTTGGAGATCAGCACATTGCGGGTCAGCTCCCCGCCGTCGGTGTGGGCGGCGGCGGCCAGGAGGGCGCCGACGATGATCACCGAGGAGATGGCGTTGGTCACCGCCATCAGCGGCGTGTGCAGCGCCGGGGTGACGCTCCACACCACGTAGTAGCCCACGAAGATCGCGAGCACGAAGATCGCCAGCCGGAAGACTGTGGGATCGACCGCATCCATGGTCAGAACCTCGGTTGAATGGGCTTGCGTGGAAGCGACAAGGCCCGCGCCCTACTGAAGCGCGGGGTGGACGACGGCGCCGTCCTTGGTGACCAGGGCCGCCTTCAGGATCTCGTCCTCCCAGTCGGGGGCGAAGGCGCCCTCCTTGTCGAGGAACAGGCCGGCGAAGGCGAACAGGTTGCGGGCGTAGAGGGCCGAAGCGTCGGCCGCCACCCGACCGGGCAGGTTGGCGAGGCCGACGATGGTCACCCCGCCCTCGGTCTGGAAGATCTCGCCCGGGCGCACGCCCTCGACGTTGCCGCCCTGCTCCACCGCCAGGTCGACCAGCACCGAGCCGTAGCGCATCGAGGCCACGTGCTCGGCGGTGACCAGCCGCGGGGCCGGGCGCCCAGGGATCAGCGCCGTGGTGACGACGATGTCCTGCTTCTTGATGTGGTCGGCGACGAGCGCGGCCTGCTTGGCCTGGTACTCGGTGCTCATCTCCTTGGCGTAGCCGGCGGCGGTCTCGGCCTGCTTGAACTCCTCGTCCTCGACGGCGACAAACTTGGCGCCCAGGCTCTCCACCTGCTCCTTGGCGGCGGGGCGCACGTCGGTGGCGGTGACCACGGCGCCCAGGCGCCGCGCGGTGGCGATGGCCTGCAGGCCGGCGACGCCCGCGCCCATCACGAACACCTTGGCCGGGGCGATGGTGCCGGCGGCGGTCATCATCATCGGCATGGCCTTGCCGTAGGCCTGGGCCCCCTCGATGACGGCGCGGTAGCCGGCGAGGTTGGCCTGGGAGGACAGGGCGTCCATCACCTGGGCCCGGGTGATCCGCGGCACGAACTCCATGGCGAAGGCGCTGGCGCCCTTGGCGGCCAGGGCCTGCAACGGAGCCTTGTCCTGGTGCGGGTTGAGCAGGGCCACGACGATGGCGCCGGCCTTCAGCGCGGCGATCTCCTCGTCCACCGGCGCGCGGACCTTCAGCAGGACGTCGGCGGCGCCGATCGCCTCGGCCGGGCCGGCCGCCAGGGACGCGCCGGCGGCCTCGTATTCGGCGTCGGGATAGGAGGCGGCCATCCCCGCCCCGCGCTCGATGGTCACGGAGAATCCGGCCCCGACCAGCTTCTTCACCGTCTCGGGCGTGGCCGCCACGCGTGTTTCGCCGGCGCGGCGCTCCTTGGTGACGGCGATGACCGGCATGCCTGTCGAATTCCCCCTGCTAAGAGCGGGCGGACCTTAGGAATCGCAGCGAGGCTTGTCCAGCAGACCGGTGCTTTTTCACTCGCCGGGGGCCGGTTGCGGCGCGGCGGCGGCGGCCGGGTCGGCGTCCGCCGCCAGCTCGGGCCGGGCCAGGATGGTCAGCACGTCGAACTTGACCATCCAGAGCAGGCCCCGCTCGACGACGTTGGCCCGAGGCCCAAACGGGGCGACGAGCTCGCGGACGCTGATGTGGCCGTTCCGAGAGACCGCCTCGAACACCCGCTCGGCCTCCTCGATCGACGGCAGGAAGCCGCTCATCATGGTTGCGAGGTCGTGGCTCAGCCGGGCGCGAGCGGTGTTCCAGGTCAGCCCGGGCGCGATGGCCAGCCGATGGTCCGGCTGAAGGGTTTCGGTGGGGTAGCCTGCGAACAGGGCGAAGGGGTCGGGGCGGGTCGGACTGTCCGACGGGCCGACCACGGCGTCGCCGCGGCGTATCGCGGCCAGCCGCCGCGCGTTCTGCTCGGCCCAAAGCGCCTGGTACTGGGGAATCACCACCGACCAGTCGAAGACCTCCGCGGCGCGGCGGCGGCCGGCCTCGCCCATCCGTCGGCGCAGCTGCGGATCGAGGATCAGCTGGGAGATCGCCGCCGCCAGTGGGGCGGGATCGACGGCGGTCACCTGGGTCGTGACGGCGATATAGGCGTCGTAGGTGATGTTGTCGGCCGCATACTGGTAGGCGAGATCGCGCCCCAGGCCCGGGCGCGGCGCATAGGTCGGGATGCGGAAGCCGTCGAGGCCGTGGCGGACGGTGTCGCGATAGCCGTCCCAGTCGCTGACCACGACGGGGAGGCCGGCGGCCATCGCCTCGACGGGCGTCAGGCCGAAGGTCTCCTGGATGTTGTCCGACAGCGAGATGAAGAAGTCGCCGGCCGACCAGATGGAGAATCGCACGTCCGCCGGGCGGCCGTCGATGGCGATGTACTCCACGGACGGGCAGAGGGCGCGGGTCAGGCCGTGGGCGCGGGCCGCCAGGGCTTCGGTTTCCGACCAGCCGGCGACGATCCAGTAGAGCTTTGTCCCGGTACGCTCCGCCGCCTGCTGGAGGGCGATGGCGGCGGGCGCCGGGTTCATCTTCCCGCTGACCGACACCCGGCCCATGGAGAAGGCCACGACGGCATCCTGCGGGACCCCGAGCCGCTCGCGCCAGCGCTTGCGCGCCTCGGGGTCGGGGGCGAAGTCGCCGGCGTTCACGCCGAGCGGAATGGTGGCGACCATGGGGGTCGCGAAGCGGGTGGCGCCGAGGCGGGCCCTCAGGTCTTCGCGGACCAGCTCGAACTGGTGCTCGGTGCTCTCTCGGACGGCGCGCGAGGTGCAGATCAGCGCGTCCCAGGGCTCCACCGGGCTGGTGAGCAGGTCTGAGAAGGCGTCCATGATGCGGTGCGTGGCGGTCGTGTGGGTCACGCCGCATAGGGCGTAGCGGCGAGGTCCCAGGGGACGGCGCAGCCAGGCCTCCGGGCCGAAGCTCGGTCCGGGCATATAGAGGACGCCCGGCTCGTGCAGATCCGGGCGGCCCGCGACCCATCGGACCGGCCGTTTTGGCGGCTCGATGCGGGCCACCATCCGCTCCACGGCGGCGACCGGCTGTGGACTGATGTTCCAGAAGTGGAAGCGGTCGACTTCCGCGTGCCGCAGGAAGCCGCGCAGGAAGCCCTCGCCGGCCGACTGGCGGCCCATCAACCGGGGCGCGGTCGTGTCGTAGGCGTCCGGGTGGATCAAGATGGCCGCGTTCGACACCGCCGACGTCCTTCAGTGACGGCGCCAACGTGCGGCGCGCGGGCATGAGATCGCATCGCCGCCGCGCCGCGGCAATCCGGCCGTCGGCCAAAAGAAAAGGGGCCGCCTTGCGGCGGCCCCTTCCCGATCCCGAAGGACCGAAGTCTTAGACCACGAAGTTGGCGCCGGAGATGGCGTCCAGGTTCGTGTTCAGCAGCACCACCGCCGTGTCGGCGCCCGCGGTCGCGTCCAGGTTCATGAACACGATCACGTTGGAGCCCTGCTGGACGGCGATGACGTTTTCCGTCGCCGCCGTGTTCATCAGGGCCGGGTTGGCGCCGGCCATTTCCGCGTTCACCGCGGCCAGGAGGTCGTCCCAGCCCAGCGAGCTGGCGGTTTCGCCGTAAGTCGCGGCGACGCCGATGTCCATGATGTCGGTGGCCGTCCAGTCGGTGATCTGGTCGAGAGAGCCGGCAACCGCCGGGCTCGACGAGGCCACCGCCGGCGGACCAGCGGCCGGACCGGTGAAGAAGAAGGTGTCGATGCCAGCGCCGCCGGTCAGGGTGTCTTGGCCCAGGCCGCCGGTCACGGAGTCATCGCCGACGTCGCCGAGGAGGACGTCGTTGCCGGCCTGACCGCGGATGTCATCGTTGGCTTGGCCGCCGAGGACGGTGTCGTTGCCGTTGCCGCCTTCGACGTAATCGACGCCCAGGTTGCCCTGGATGTAGTCGTTGCCGTTTTCGCCGTAGATGGCGTCGTTGTCCTGACCGCCGAGGAGGGTGTCGTTGCCGTTACCGCCCTCGAGGTAGTCCAGGCCCTGATTGCCGTGCAGGAAGTCGTCGCCGTTGTTGCCGTACAGGAAGTCGTCGTCCTGGCCGCCGTTCAGGGTGTCGTTGCCTTCACCGCCGAAGAGGTCGTCGGACCCCATGTCGCCGTTCAGCAGGTCGTTGCCGCCTTCGCCGTACAGGTTGTCGCTGTCTTGGCCGCCGAGCAGGGTGTCGTTGCCTTCACCGCCGTACAGGTCGTCCGAGCCGAGGTTGCCGAGGATGTAGTCGTTCCCGCCGTTGCCCAGCAGGAAGTCGGCGTTCTGGCCGCCCAGCACGGTGTCGTTGCCCGAACCGCCGGTGATGGCGTCGGAGCCGATGTTGCCGTGGATGAAGTCGTTGCCGCCGGCGCCGTACAGGTTGTCCGAGCCGTTGCCGCCGTAGATGCCGTCGCCGAAGTCGCTGCCGACGAAGTTGTCAGCACCGGTGGTGCCGATCATCACCTGGCCACCGCCAGCGGTAGCGAAGGTCAGGGTTTCGCCGCCCATGCCCGAGATCGGGAAGGTCACGGTCTTGCCAGCGTGGCTGATCACCACGTTGACGGCTTCCGGGTTGAACACGGTGGCGTCGGTCACTTGGTAGAGCACCGACACCTGGTTCGCCGAACCAGCCGCGAACACGAGAGCGTCGGACGTCGAGTAGGTCGTCGCCTGCGCCTGCGTGATCGATTCAAAAGTATAAGTCGCCATTCTTCTCTCCAGTCTGTGTCACTCGAGCCCTGAAGGCGCCAGTCTACATCGAAGGATGAAGCGGCCCCCAGCGGCCCTCGCCGTCCACCACGCAGCTTCGCGGCGGAAGGTTAAACGAGCCCGTGGAAGACGTATCGGAAGGCTCCGCGTCGCGCAACATCAAAAAACACCACTGAATCCGCTCCCAAGGACCGTGTCATCGGCGCCACGTTTTACCTGGATTCACTCCTCGCGCAGGGCCGTGCGGATGGTGTCCGTAATGGGCCCCAGGATGTAGCCCATGATGGTCCGCTGGCCCGTGGTGATCATCGCCTGGGCCGGCATGCCGGGCGCGAGCTTCACGCCTTTCGGCAGCTTCCGCAGCTCCTGGACAGGTATCCGCAGGTCTGCGTTGAAGTAAGACGCGTTGGTCTTCGGGTCGATCAGGGCGTCGGCCGAGACGTGCACCACCTCGGCTTCCACCGGGGGCACTTTGCGATAGTTGAAGGCCGACAGCCGCACCCGCGCATCCATTCCCGGACGCACGTCGTCGACTTCCTCCGGCTTGATCCGTGCCGTGACGATCAGCGGCGCATTCGAAGGCACCACATCCATCAGCACCTCGCCCGAGCCGACCATGCCGCCCGGCGTGTGGGTGGCCAGGTTCAGCACATAGCCGTCGCTCGGCGAGCGGATGACGGTCTGCTGGTATGACTGGGTCGCCGCGGTGAGCTTGGGCGTCACCTCGGCCAGCCTGGCTTGCGACTCGCGGAGCGCCTCGGCGCCCTTGGTGATTCGCTCCTCGCGCAGGGCGGCGAGCTGGATCTGGGCCTCGGCCATCTGTTCGCGGTTGCGGCCGAGCTCGCCCATCAGCTGACCGCGGCGGCCGGCCAGGTCCGCCAGCGTCCGCTCGTAGCGCAGGATCAGCGTCTTGGGCGCGAATCCCTTCTCGTGAAGGGTGCGGTAGCCGGCCAGCTCCTCATTGGTCAGCCGGACCTGTTCGGCGACCGACTCCAGCTGGGCCTGAATGCCGCCGGCCTGGGCCTGGAACTGCTGGACCCGCTGCTGCAGCATGCTGGTCTGGCTCTCGTAGAGCGACAGCCGCGACGAGAACAGGAACTCCTGGTCACGGACCAGGGCGGCGACCGCCGGGTCGGACATGCGGGATGTCAGCTGCGGCGGGAAGGTGAGCGTCCGCTGGCCGCTGGCCTCGGCCTGTAGCCGCGCGCTCTGCGCCAGCAGGGCGTCGTGCTGACTCTGCAGCACGTCGTAGGCGGCCTTGGCCTGGACCTCGTCCATCCGCAGAAGCGGCTGGCCGGCCTTCACCATCTGGCCCTCGCGGACCAGGATCTGGCGGACCGTGCCGCCGGTGAGATGGCGCAGGGTCTTGCGGTTGGCCTCGACGCGCACCTGGGCGGGCGCGAGCACGGCCGCGTTCAGCGGCGCGACGGAGGCGAACAGCCCAAGGCCCAGCACGAAGACGCCGACCACGGCGCCGCCCATGACCATCGGCCGGCGAAGGCGACGCTTGAGGTCTAGGTCGACGACATCGCCGTCCTCGACGGTGAAGGCCGGCGCCTGGAAGGGCCGGGCCGGCCCGAGTTGCCTGTTCATCCGTTGGCCTCAATGGGTCTGACGGGGGCAGGCTGGATCACGCGATTCAGGACCTGGTCCCGCGGTCCGAACATCTGCACCCGCCCGTCGCGAAGGACGAGCATCTTGTCGGCCGAGCGGAAGATGCTCGGCTTGTGGGAGACCACGACCACCGTGCAGCCGCGTTCCTTGAGCGCCTCGAGCGCCTGGACGAGCGCCCGCTCGCCTTCCTCGTCGAGGCTGGCGTTGGGTTCGTCGAGCACCAGCAGGCGAACGTCGCCGAGCAGCGCCCGCGCCAGGCCGACCCGCTGCCGCTGTCCCGCCGAAAGGATGTAGCCGCCGTCGCCCAGGTCGGTCTCGTAGCCGGCCGGCAGGCGCAGGATCAGCTCGTGGACGTTGGCCATCTGGGCCGCGGCCACCACCTCCTCGTCGCTCACGTCGGCGCGGAAGCGGGCGATGTTGTCGCGGATGGTGCCGGAGAACAGCTCGGTGTCCTGCGGCAGGTAGCCCACGTGGCGGCCGAAGTCGCCGCGGTCCCAGGCGAACACGTCGGCGCCGTCCAGGCGCACGTGGCCGTTGTTGGGGCGGAAGATCCCGACCAGCAGACGGGCCAGGGTCGACTTGCCGGCTCCCGACGGGCCGATGACGCCCAGCGTCTCGCCCGGCTCGATCTTGAAGGTCACGCCCTGCAGGATGAACCGGTTGGCGCCCGGCGGGGCGAAGTTCAGGCCCTCAACGCTGAGCTGGCCGACCGGCCGCGGCAGCGCGGTGCCCGCCCGCGGCGGCTGGTACTGCGAGAGCAGCGCATTGAGCCGCTCGAACGCCCGCATGCCGTTGACGATGTTGTCGTAGGAGCCGACCAGCCGCTCGATCGGCTGCAGGGCGCGGGCGGCCAAGATCATGTTGGCGAACAGCAGGCCCGGGTGCATGTCCCCGCGGATCACCAGGAAGGCGCTGAGGGCGATGGTGAACACCTGAATGCCCTGGCGCATGAACTTGGAGAGGGCCTGCATGTTGCTGGCCCGCTCGCTGGCCGAGGCGCTGCGCTCCATGGTCACGGCCCGGAAGCCGGCCCAGCGGGCGCCCAGCGGCTGCACCATGCCCATGGCGCGCACCACCTCAGAGTTGCGCAGGGCCGCGTCGGTGAAGGCGTAGCTGCGCAGGGCGGCTTCGTTGGCCTCCTGCAGCGGCGGCCGGCTCAGGCGGTCCTGCATGACGGTGAGCACGAACAGCACACCCATGCCGAACAGGGTGACGAGGCCGATCCAGGGATCGATCAGGAACAGGATGATCAGGAACACCGGCATCCAGGGCAGGTCGAAGATCGCCGAGAAAGCCGGGCCGGTGAGCATTTGCCGGAAGGTGTCGAGGTCGCGCAGGGATTGCGACCTGATGCCGGGGTTGCCCCGCACCGCCGCCTCGAACAGCGCCGAGAAGACGTGGCCCGACACCCGCTGGTCCAGCACCTGGCCGTAGTTGACCAGCACCTTGGTGCGGAATTCCTCAATCACGCCGGAGATGGCGAAGGTCGCCAGCACGCCGATGGTCAGCACCACCAGGCTGGAGACGCTGTAGCTCGACAGGATGCGGCCGTAGACCTGGAAGGTGTAGATGGGCAGGGCCAGGTACAGCATGTTGCTGACCACCGAGAACCCCGCGGCCACGCCCAGCGGCGTGTAGCCTTCCTTGACCGCCCGGGTCAGCAGGTTGTCCGGCAGGGCGCCAAGGAGGCTTAGAAGTTTCATGCTGGCTGAACCGTTCCCGTACCGCTTGCAGACGTCGAGCCCCGGCGGGGCGCTGCCCTATGAAGCCCGTTCGGCCACACTTCTTCAACGGGCCTTGTGCGGAAAGGCGCCGCCGAGCGTCGGGGACAGATGATTGGCCGGCGGTTTGAAGTCAATGGCGCCGGCCGCACGTCGGCCTGTGTTAGAGAGCCGCAATCGAGGCGCAACTGAACCTGCGCGATTGGAGATTCCGTGGCCAAGGTCGCCATCATCGGCAGCTGCATCACCCGCGACATCTGGCCCATCCTCGAAGAGCCCACGCCTGAGCTCCTGTATCTGTCGCGCACTTCCCTGCCGAGCCTGGTGGCGCCGCCCGTCGTGGGCCTGGAGCCGATCGCCGACCAGCCGCAGGGCGGCATCAGCCGCTCGCAGCGTAACTCGGTGTTGGCCGACCTGCAGAAAACGGCCATGGAGGCGCTGGTCGCCTATCGTCCGACCCACATCATCCTCGACTTCATCGACGAGCGGTACGACCTGCTGCAGGCAGGCGATGCGCTGATCACCCACAGCTGGGACCTGCAGGAGTCCGGCTATCTGGGCCAGCCATGGGCGGCCGGGGCGCGGCGCATTCCCAGGACCTCGGACGAGGCCAAGACCCTCTGGCGGGCCGCCGCGCCGGCCTTCGTGGAGGCGCTGCGCACGCGCGGCTTGCTCGAGGCCAGGATCATCCT
>NZ_DATAGM010000327.1:0-1660 GCF_036263695.1 Phenylobacterium sp. | reverse complement strand
GCCCTGCCCCGCCCGCGCCTCGGCCGTCGCCCGGATGGTCCAGCCCTCGCCTTCGCGGCAGGCCAGCCCAGCCAGCCGTGTCTCCGTCACGACGAAAGTGCGGCAGTAGGCCTGGTCCTGGGCGCGGAAGCTTAGGCCGATCTGCACCTCTCCGGACGGGGCGGAGGCCAGTTGGCCATCCAGCGCCTCGGCCAGCGCGCCCCTTGCGGCCATCCGGCCCCCGTCCGTCGAGATCGGCGCAGGATCGAGCAGGCCCGGACCGAAGCCGGCCGCCAGCCCGAGACCGGCGCCCAGCACCAGGCTGGCCGCCATCGCCGCCCAGTGCGCGGCCTGAAAGCTGCGCGCCCGAGCTTGCGACCGGCCGAACTGCGGCCGCAGCACCAGCGGCTCATCATCGCCGGCGATCAGCGCCGTCAGCCGGTCCGGCACGGGCTCGTCCAGCACGCCGGCGAAGGCGTCCTGCACCCCGGCGCGCATCCGGCGCTGCCGCTCCACCTCGCGCGCTAGTTCCGGGTCTCTGGCGATCGCCGCCTCCAGCGCCTCGCGCTGCGTCCCTTCCAGTTCGCCGTCCACATAGGCCATCAGGGCCTGGTCCTTCAGTCCGCTCATGCGGCGCTCTCCTGCGGATTGAGCCGCGCCAGCAGCGCAGTGCGGCCGCGCACCAGCCGGCTGGTCAGGGTGCCCATGGGTATCTCCAGGATGTCGGCGGCCTCGCGGTAGGACAGCCCGTCCACCAGCACCAGGGCGACGGCCAGGCGCTGGTCGTCCGGCAGCCGCGCCATCTCGCGGCGCACCTCGGCCGCCTGCAGCCGCATCTCGGCCGCCTCGGCGCCGGCGTCTCCAACAGCTAGCCCTTCTTCCTCCGGCGCCAGCACCTGGCCCCGGCGGCCCCGCGCCCGATGCTCGTCGATCCAGGCGTTCTTCATGATCCGGAACATCCACGAATCCAGCCGGGTCCCCGGCGTCCATTGACCGGCGCGCGAGAGCGCACGCTCCACCGTCAGCTGGACGAGGTCGTCCGCGTCGGCCGGATCGCGCGCCACGGCGCGCGCCAGTCGGCGCAGGCGCGGCAACAGCTCGACCATTTCCCGCTGGAATGCGTTCAACTCCACGCCTCTCTTTGGATGAAACGTCCGGACTGCAGCGTTTCATCCCTGAACGCAGACAATGAGGCGCCGGAAAGACCGAGCATGACCCAAGGCCGCATCGCCGCCCTTAGCGCCGCCCTCGCACTCCTCGCCCAGCCGGCGGCCGCGCAGTTGATCGGCGGCGGCGGATTGCCGGGCGTCGGCCTGCCTTCCCCCGGCGCCGACCTGCCGAGCGTCGACGTTCCGCGAACCCCGGCTGCGCCGCGCGTGCGCACGCCGCGCACGCCCGCCGACCGGGTCGTCCGCGAGACCGTCCCGCAGGTGACGGGGGCCGTGGATGACACCTTGGAGGGCCTCGGGGCGCAGACCCGGCGGCTGCGCCTCGATGCGCTCGTCCGCGACCACCCGGAGAGCATCGAGCTCGACGACGCCGGCGCGCCGGTGGTCCGCGGGCGTGTGCTGGCGCTGGCGCCGAGCGCGCAAGCGTTGGCCGCCGCCCGGCAGGCTGGGTTTGAGGCCGTCGAACAGGCGGACCTAACGGCCATCGGCGTCGGCTTCCTCGTGCTGCGCCC
>NZ_DATAGM010000326.1:0-3873 GCF_036263695.1 Phenylobacterium sp. | reverse complement strand
TGGAGCGACATTTTCTAGGCCTCCCCTCGGCAAACCCTGACGCTCGACCCGGCGAAAACTGCCCAGGGCGTGATGAACGCACCCTTTGCTTTCCGGGAAAAGTCGAACGTTTTCAGTGCCATCTTCTGCCAAGGCCGGTTGCGTTGCGACCACACGGCGCAAGAGGCGGGCCAGTCTGACCGAGCTGACGCGTATAGGCGCGCACCCGTCTCCTCTCCCGCGACACGAAGTGCGGGGGGAGAGGACTAAGGAGAGGCGTGGAGCGGCCTCTTCGCTCTCGAAGCGGCAGGTCGAGCGGGCCCGGTTTTCGGGAGCTAGGCCACCATCCGGTGGAGCGTAAACGCCGGCGTCGCCCCTCTCCTCAATCCTCTCCCCTCGCGCTGAGCGTCGGGGCTAGGAGGTGATCCACGCCTCGGCAAGGCGCGCCTATCGGACGCCGGCAGCCCGGCAAATTCGGCCCGCGGGGTGGTGCCCGAGGTCTTAACGGAACTGGGAAATCTGTGCCGTTTCAGCGACTTGGGATTGTGGCGGAAACTTGGCCCAGGGGTTGCTCGGCGGGTGTCGAATGGACCTGGCGCAGCAGGCGCTCTCGTTTCCAAGGCAAGACCCCCGCCCAATGTTCGCGTTTCCGATCGCCCTTCCGACCATGCCGACGACGCCGGGCCAGCCCGGCGCGGCGGCCACGCCTGGGCAGCCGGCGGACGTGTTCGAGCAGCTGCTCGCCGGCTTCTCGGGCGAGGCCGCGCCGGTGGAGATGCCGACCGCCAAGCCCGCCCCGTCCGCGCTTGGCCAGGGTGCCCGAGACGCCGCGAGCGCCGGGCCCGCCGAGGGCGAAGCGTCCGAAACGGCCACAGAAATCCTGCCCGACGCGGCCGTCGCCCCGGCGCCGGCTCAACCCTGGCCGCCGCTCGCCGCGCAGGGTTCGCCCGCCGTGTCGCCGCAGGCCGTGACGGCCGCCGAACCGGAGGCCGGTGCGCCGGCGACCGGCCTGGCGAAAGCCGCTGAACGGATCGAGACGCTGATCGCCCAGGCGGACGGCGCATCCGCCCCTGGCCTGGAGAAGGCGGCGGCCCGGCTGGCCGAAGCCGGTCCGGCCGCACAAGCCGCGCCGCCGGCCCTGGGCGCTGCCGACGCCGCGCCGAAGGCCGAACGCGCGCCCGGAGAGACCAAGACGGCGCCGGCCGAACCGGCGCCGCCCGCCCACGCCGCCGTCCCGACCCAGCCTGCCGCTCCGGCGCGGGGCGCGGGCCCTGCGCAGCCGGCTACGCCGGCGAAACCGGCGACGCCTGAGGCGCGCCCGGCCCATGCGAGCGCTCCGGCCGCCGCCGAGTCGCCCCTGCCCGCACAGCCCAAGGACCCCGGCGTGGCCCCGCCGCCCGCCGACCGCGCCGCCGCGCCTCACCCGCTCCTGCAGGGGGCGGTTGTGCACGCCAAGTCCGTGCCGACTGGGCTTGGCGATGCGGCTGCGCCCGCGGCCGAGGAGCCCGCCGAGGGTGCTGCCGAGGCGCCGCTGGAGGCTGCGGCCGAGGCCGCGCCCGTCGCCACGCCTGCGCTCCCCAACGCCACGCCCACCCGCCGCCGCGAACCGGCGACCCGCGAACCCGGCCAGGCCAGGACGGAGGCGTCCGCCGCCGCCCCGGCCGCCGTCGAAGATCCGGCCCCGGCGCTCGCGGCCCGCCCCGCCGGCGCGCCCGCGCCGGAGCAGCCCAAGGCCGCGACCGACGCCAGCGTCGCCGCGCCGGCCCCGCTGGCCCCCACCGACAAGGCCGAAGCGCCTCGGACCGGGGAGTCCGCGGCGACCCCGGCCTCGCCGGCCCTCGCCGAAGCCGCCGCGCCGCGCGATCTCGCGCCGGGCGTGCGCGGCGCGCCGGAAACTGTCGCCGCCCTGGCCGCCGAGATCATCCGCAAGCTGGAGGGCCGCTCCACGCGGTTCCAAGTGGAGCTGCAGCCCGCCGGCCTCGGCCGGGTCGATGTGCAGATCGAGATCGGCGCCGCCGGCAAGATGACCGCGGCCTTCGCCGTCGACTCCGCACAGGCCGCCGCCGAGCTGCGCGGCCGCGCGCCCGAGCTGCAGCGCGCGCTGGAGCAGGCCGGCTTCGACGTCTCCGGCGGCCTCTCCTTCGACCTGACGGACAATTCCCGGTTTGGCCGCGATCCGGAGGCGCGCCAGGACGGCGGCGCCTTCGCCGGCCGCGCGTTCGCCCAGGCCCTGGCGACCGGCGAAGCCGCCGACCAGGCCGCCCTGCCCCCCAAACTCTCGAGACGGCCCAGCGCCGCCCTCGACATCCGCATCTAGAGAAAGGAGTCGCGTCCCATGGCCGTCGACGCCGTCACAGCCACTCAGGCCCCGCCCCAGGAAACCGCCCTGGGCAAGGCCCGCCTGGCCCAGAACTTCGAGACCTTCCTGACGCTGCTCACCACGCAGCTGAAGAACCAGGACCCGCTCTCGCCGCTGGATTCCAACCAGTTCACCGAGCAGCTGACCCAGATGACCGGGGTCGAGCAGCAGCTTCTGACCAACGAGCTGCTGGAAAAACTGGTCGCCGGGAACAACTCCGGCGTCGCCGACGCCGTCAGCCTGATCGGCAAGAAGGTGCGCGCCGTCAGCGACGACGTCGCCATGAAGGACGGCAAGGCCAGCTGGATCTACAACCTCGACCGGACCGCGGCCAACGTGAAGCTGGAGGTGCTGGACGACAAGGGCCGCGTGGTCTTTGTCGGCTCGCCCAGCAAGAACGGCGAAGGCGACCACGCCTTCACCTGGGACGGCAAGAACTCGGCCGGGGTGAAGCAGCCGGACGGCGTCTACACCCTCAGGGTCACTGCGATCGACTCGGCCAAGAAGCTGATCGACTCGGTGACCTTCATCGAAGGGGTGGTGAACTCCGTCGAGCAGAAGGACGGCAAGACGCTGATCAGCGTCGGCGGCGCCAAGATGGAATGGACGGCGGTGAGCACCATCACCCTGGCCGATCCGCCGGCGACCACCAGCACCAGCCAAACCAGCCAGACCTCCGACACCGGCGATGAGTCGGAAGAGGCGGACAACAACAACTGGCTGGAAGACGCCATCGCACAGGAGGACGGCGAACCGTCCCCGGAGCCGACGGGGGCCTGAGGCCTCCAGGCGGCCGCTGAACGCGGCCTCTCACCAACTCTCATCAAGGACCAAGGCAGACCAAAATGAGCATCAGCAGCGCAATGCGTGCCGGGGTGTCGGGACTGTTGGCCAACTCCTCGGCCCTCGCCGCACTCTCGGACAACATCGCCAACGTCAACACCGTGGCTTACAAGCGTAGCCAGGTGAACTTCGGCAACATCGTCACCTCTCAGTACCTGTCGGGCGCCTACAGCGCCGGCGGCGTAAAGGCGATCAACCGCCAGTACGTCAGCCAGCAGGGCCTGATCCAGGCGGCCAACTCCTCCACCGACATGGCGATCGCCGGCGAGGGCTTCTTCGTCGTCACCCAGAAGGGCGCCTCCCTCGCCCCCTCCGACGCCCGCTTCTTCACCCGCTCGGGCTCGTTCGCGGTCGACAGCGACGGCTACCTGGTCAACGACCAGGGATAGTACCTGCAGGGCTGGCCGATCAACCTGGACGGGACCGTCGACCGCAGCCCCGCCGACCTGACCCGGATGGGCCCGATCAACGTCCGCGACCTGGGCTCGGCCGTCGCCAAGACGACCAGCATGGAAATCAAGGCGAACCTGAACAAGGACCAGACCGTCACGCCCGGCTACGCCGTCGGCGAGATGGAGGACTACGCCACCGATCCCACGACGGGTCACCGCCCCGACTTCGTGGTCGAGCTGACGGTCATCGACTCCGCCGGCGGCAAGCGCCGGCTCGAGGTCGGCCTCGTGCGCGACGCG
>NZ_DATAGM010000325.1:0-4222 GCF_036263695.1 Phenylobacterium sp. | reverse complement strand
CCAGCGCGGCAGCGAGGACATCCCCTCGCCGTTCAACATCACCATCACCGGCGGCGAGCTCCACGGCAACGCGCTGGCCGGGATCCTGGTGAAGTACTCGCACGACGTGACCATCAACGGCGTCAACATCCACGACAACGGCCGCGAGGGCGTGAAGGTCGACGGATCCGACAACGTGTCGATCCTCAACTCCACGATCCGCAACAACTCGCAGGTCGGCCGCGACCTTTACAGCGAGGTCTACGTCACCCACTCGACCGACTCCACGACCGGCCAGGTGATGGTCCCGGAAGGCTTCGTCATCACCGGCAACACCATCAGCACGGTCAACGGCTCGTGGCTGATCCGCGAGTCCGTGCAGGCCACCGACGGCCTGGTGAAGGACAACACCCTGAACGGCACGGGGGTGGACGGGGTCACCCGCACAGGGCCTCAGGTGCGCACCGAGACGCCGGACCTGACCGCGCCGGTGGGCGCCTTCCACTATGTGATCCCGCAGACCGCGATCGCCGACATCGACGTGGGCGACGCCGTGTCGGTGACGCTCCAGCGGGTCGACTCCAGCGGCAATCTGGTGAACAGCGGCACGCTGCCCAGCTGGTTGACCTTCAACGCCGGCAACTGGACGATCAACGGCAACCCGACCACCACCCAGACCATCTATCTGAAGCTGGTCGCCCGAGACGGCAGCGGGGACACGGAGTCCGACTTCTTCGCGCTGACGGTGAGGGCCTCGGGCCCCTACAACGTCCAGAGCGGCAACAGCAGCGGCCCGACGCCGCCCCCGCCGCCGCCGGGCAGCGGCACCGAGGGCAACGACACCGTCACCGGCGGGACTGGCGACGACGCCCTTAACGGCCTGGGCGGCCACGACTCGATCTACGGCGGGACGGGCGCCGACACCATGACCGGCGGCTCCGGTAATGACGTCTTCAACGTCGACAACGCAGGCGACAAGGTCGTGGAGACCTACAGCTCCGGCACCGGCGGGGTCGACCGGGTGGAAGCGTCCGTCAATGTCCTGGAGCTGTGGGACGAAGTCGAGCAGCTGAAGCTGCTGGGCACGGCCGACCTGATCGGCGTCGGCAACGGCGGCGCCAACCGGATCGAAGGCAACTCCGGAAACAACCTGCTCGACGGCGGCCTCGGCAACGACACCTTGCTGGGCGGCGCGGGCAACGACACCTACGTCGTCAACGTCACGGGCGACGTGGTGACGGAGGCCTCGGGCGCGGGGACCGACACGGTCCACGCCTCGTTCAGCTACACGCTGGGCGCCAACGTGGAGAACCTGGTCCTCACCGGGACCGCCGCTAACGGCACGGGGAACAGCCTCGCGAACCTGCTGATAGGCAACGCCTCGGCCAACCGGCTGACGGGCGGCGAGGGCAATGACACCCTGGATGGCGGGGACGGCGGCGACGCGCTGCTCGGCGGCGCCGGCGACGACATCTACTATCTCGGCGTCGGGGACACGATCACCGAGTATTCGGGCGCCGGAACGGATCTCGTCTACGCAGGAGTGACGGCTAGCCTCAACAACAACGTCGAGAACCTGACCCTGACCGGCTCCGCGGCGATCAACGGGACCGGCAACAGCGCAGACAACGTGCTGACCGGCAACGCCGGCGCCAACAACCTGTCCGGCACCGGCGGCAACGACACCCTGTCCGGCGGCGGCGGGGCCGACAGCCTGATGGGCGGCAGCGGGGCCGACCGCTTCGTGTTCGTCAGCGCCGCCGACTCCAGCGCCGTGGCCCCGGACCTGATCCTGGACTTCAAGAAGGCCGACAGCGACCGCATCGACCTTTCGGCGGTGGACGCCAACGTCAACGCCGACGGCGACCAGGCCTTTGTCTGGGCGACCAGCTTCACCGGCGTCGCCGGCCAGATGGTGGCGACCTTCAACGCCGGGACCAACCGCACCACCCTGGCGATGGACACCGACGGCGACGGTCAGGGCGACGACATGGTCATCCTTTTGACCGGCAACGTGGATTCGACCTTCCTGTTCACCCTCTAAAGGGCGGAACCAGGGGTAGCGGGGTCACGTTCCCTCCACGGCGCCGCTTGCGCGCCGCGGAGGCGGGCTTGACCGACCGAACGCATCCATCGCTGAAGGCCTGGCGCGAGACGCGGGCTTGGCTCGCCCAGGCGCCGCTCGGCGCGCTGGCCGAGCTCGCCTGCCGGGCGGGTTTCGTATCGAGGGGGTTGGTCTACCTCAGCGTCGGCGTGATCGCGCTGCTGGCCGCAGCCGGCCATGTGCCGCGCGCAGCCGGCGCGGTGGAGGCGCTGCAGGCCTGGGGCGAATGGCCGGCTGGGCGGCTGCTGCTGTGGCTGACCGGCCTGGGGATGTACGGCTTCGCCGGCTGGCGCCTGCTGCAGTCGCTATTCGACGCCGACCGAGAGGGAAGCTCGCCGGGGGCGCTGGCCAATCGCGCCGGACAGGCGATCAGCGGGGTGGTGCACGCGGCCCTGGGCTTCGCCGTCTTCAGCCTGATCGACGCGCTGGGCGAGGCGCGCGAGGTGGACGACCTGGCCGCGACTAAGCAGGCGGTGCAGCAGGTGCTGGACTGGCCCGGCGGAGCCCTGGCCATCGCCGCCTGCGGCCTCTTCATCGTCGCCGTCGGGATGGGCAACTTGGTGCAAGCCGCGGGCAAGCCGCATCGCCGGCTGGTCTGCACGCGCGGGATCGCAAAGCTCGCCGCGGGGCTGGGGCGGCTGGGCCACCTCGGCCGCGGCGTCGCCTTCCTGCCTCTGGGTCTGGCCATGTTCCAGGCCGGCCAGCAGGCCTCGTCGGGTCCGGCGCGCGGCCTGGGCGGGGCGCTGGACGCGTTGCGCGCCTATCCTTTCGGCGAGGGGCTGCTGGCCCTGGCCGGCGTCGGCCTAATCGCCTTCGGGCTGTTCGCCTTCCTGGAGGCCCGCTACCGCACCCTGGGCGCGGCCGAGGTGGTCGACGCCATGGGCTCGCCGGCCCCGGCCTGAAATTCATCCCCCGGTTAGGTCCAAACCCTCTGGCGCGCCAGGCGCGGGTGTTGCTAGGGAAGGGCCCTGGCGGGCACCCGTGCCCCCGCCCCGTCCTTGCCGAAGACCTGAAGGGTATCGATGCCGATGACGCGGCTTGCCGACGACGTTGCACTTCTCACGCCCCATCTCGAGGCCGATCCGCCGCCGCAGGCCGCGCCGGGCGATGATCCCCACGCCGGGCTCGAGGGGCTGAAGGTGATGATTGTCGACGACGAGTTCCTGGCCGCCTGGCACTTGCAGGCGCTGCTGGAGGACATGGGCGTCATCCACAGCGAGTTGGCGCACGATGGGCCGAGCGCCCTGGAACTCGCCGCCCGTTTCCATCCCGACCTCGTCCTGATGGACATGAACCTTGGGGCCGGCATCGACGGGGCCGAGACCGCGCGCCGCCTGCTGGCCGAGCGCCCCGTGCGCCTGATCTTCATCACCGCCTACGGCGACGCCGGCACCATCGGACGCATCCAGGAAGCCGCCCCAGGCGCCGCGGTGCTGATCAAGCCGGCCAACCCCGCCCGCCTGCGCGACCTGGTGGTGGGGACCCTGCCGCATTGAGCGGGGCGCCTCGCGATCTTCTGACGATCGCCGCCGCCGGCTTGTGCCTCGCCGGCGCGCCGGCCGCGGCCGCCCAGGTCCGAACCCCGGCCCCAGGTTCGCCTGAGCGCAAGCTGCTGCTGGACCAGCTGCGGCCGAAGGTCGAGGCGGCGATCGGCCGGCCCGTGATCTTCAAGGTCGAGAGGTTGCGTGTGGCCCCAGGCTGGGCCTTCGCCATCGTCGAACCGCGCCATCCAGACGGCTCGCCGATCACCGAAGCGCAGACGCGGGTCGCCCGCGAGAATCCCGACCTCGAGCTCGACGGCCTGCGCACCGAAGCCCTTTGGCGTGAGACCGGCGGCCGCTGGCGCCTGCACGAGCACGCCATCGGCGCCACCGACGTCTGGTACGAACCCTACTGCGCCGAAGCGCCGAAGGGGCTCATCCCCGTTTGCCCCGCCCCGTAGTGGGCGACAATGCTGAGGGCCTGTGGCGCGCTATGCGTCATTCTGGGTTCCTGGGCCCTCCTTCGCCCGAAGGCTGCGGAGGGCATCCTGCGAAGCGCTATGCGCGGAGCAGGATGGTGGAGCCGAGGGGAGTCGAACCCCTGACCTCCTCATTGCGAACGAGGCGCTCTACCAACTGAGCTACGGCCCCAGGAAGG
>NZ_DATAGM010000324.1:0-7959 GCF_036263695.1 Phenylobacterium sp. | reverse complement strand
CCGCGGCCGCTACACCGTCTACGGCGAGGAAATGGACGAGAAGGCGCGCCTTCGCCAGCAGATGGAGGTCGAGCTGCGCGAGGCGCTGTCCGACGAGCTGCTGCAGGTCCACTATCAGCCCAGGTTCGCCGCCGACGGTCGGCTGGAAAGCATCGAGGCCCTCGCCCGCTGGAACCATCCGCGCCGCGGCATGGTCTCGCCGGCGGTGTTCATCCCGCTGGCCGAGGAATGCGGCCTGATCCACGAGATCGGCGAGTTCGTGATGCGCGAGGCCTGCCGCACCGCCGCCGCCCGCTGGCCTGACCTGACCCTGTCGGTCAACGTCTCGCCCGTGGAGCTGGCGCGGGCAGATTTCCTCGAGCGCACGTGCGGCATCATGAGGGATGCGGGCATCGACCCCAGCCGGGTCGAGATCGAGATCACCGAAGGCGCCCTGCTGCAGAACGACGACAAGACCCAGACGCTGCTGCGGACCCTGCGCGAGCTGGGCTTCACCCTGGCTCTGGACGACTTCGGCACCGGCTACTCGTCGCTCAGCTACCTGCACCTCTATCCGGTCGACCGGATCAAGATCGACCGCTCCTTCGTCTCCAATCTCGCCAACCCCGAGGTGGAGAAGCTGGTGCGCGCGATGATCCAGCTCGCCCAGGCCCTCGACCTGGAGGTCACCGCCGAAGGCGTCGAGACCGCCGAACAGCACGCCGCCCTGATCAGCGCCGGCTGCAACCAGCTGCAGGGCTACTTCCTCGGCCGCCCCGGCGAGCCGGAAGACATCGACAGCCTGGCGAAGTCGAGGCGCCGGTCGGCCGCCTAGCGGGGCGTTAACCCTGCGACTCTCCAGAACACTTGCGCGCGGCAAGGCTCATGGCTAGGTTCCGCGCCTTCGCTCAGCGGCCGCCCTCGCGCGGCCTCGCAGACGCCCTGAGGAGAGGTGGCTGAGTGGTTGAAAGCACCGCACTCGAAATGCGGCATACGGGTAACCGTATCGAGGGTTCGAATCCCTCCCTCTCCGCCATCCTGCTTCGCCTTCGCGGGCTGCGCAGGACCCCTTCCTAGAGCAGTGAGCGCCGCAGCGCTCTGACCCTCACGCCGCCGCGCGAAGGCTGTTCACCTGCGCGAGGATCAGGTCCATGGCCGCGTGCGGCTCGCCGCCGTCGCTGACCAGCTGGCCTTCGGCCAGCAGCAGCGCCAGATGGTCCCGGGCCCGGCTGACCCGGCTCTTCACCGTGCCGACGGCGCAGCCGGTGACCTCGGCCGCTTCCTCGTACGACAGGCCAGCGGCGCCGATGAGGATCAGCGCTTCCCGTTGAGCGGGCGGCAGCATGCCCAGCGCGCGGCGGACTTCATCGAGTTCGAGACGGTCGGTGTCGCCGGTCGTGGCGATAAGGGTGCGCTCGGCCGTTTCCGGATCCAGGGGCTGCGAGCGCCAGGAGCGCCGCTTGTCCGAGTAGAACATGTTGCGCAGGATCATGAAGGTCCAGGCCTTCATGTTGGTGCCCATCTCGAAGCTGTCACGGGCCGACCAGGCCTTGGCCAGGGCGTCTTGCGCCAGGTCTTCGCCCTGGGTCGCGTTTCCCGCCAGCGAATGACCGAACGCGCGAAGGTGGGGAATGAGGGCGATGAGCTCGGCCTCAAAGGCCTTCGAGTCGTTCGTCTGCGCCATGCTGGAACTCCCTGTTGCCCATAGCAACGCTTGAACAGGGCAGAGGCTCCCGATCAGATCGAACTAATCGGCTCAGGCGGTGGGGCGGCGCTCGCGCGCCGCCCGCGTGTCCGTCGCCTAGCGAAGACCGAACAGGTAGTCGAACAGGTTCGGGGCCTGGCCGTAGCCGTAGCCGTAGCTGGAGGCGTTGACCGAGGCGCGGAAATTGGCCTGCAGGCGGTCGAAGCGCATGTCGAGGTCGGCGCGTTCGGCGCGGCTCAGGCCGTCGCGACGGTAGTTCTGCTCCAGACGGGCGATGTTATCGAACTCCATCCGCAGGTTCATCGCCTGGCGCGAGTTCAGGCGGCGGTCCTGTACGGCGCGGTTCAGCCGATCCTGGAACTGAGCCTGCCGCTCGTTGAGGTTCTCCCAACGGTCCGCCTGCCGGTCGCGCCGCTCGTCGCGGATGCTGGCCGCCAGCTGGTCGAAGCGCTGGTCGAGGTCCGCCCGTTCGGCGGGGCTCAGCCCATTCTGGCGATAGCGCCGCTCCAGCCGCAAGATGTCCTGGAACTCGGCCCGCAGCCGGGCCGCCTCGGCCTGGGTCAGCTGGCCGTTACGGACGCCGGCGTCGATGCGCTGCTCCAGCCGCGCCTGGCGCTGATTAAGGTTCTGCCACTCGCCCGAGCCCGGGCGTTCGGCCTGCCAGTCCCGGCGCTCGTCCCGGATGCGGGCCGACAGCTGGTCGAACTGCCGGTCGAGGTCGGCCCGCTCGGTTGGGGTCAGGCCGTCGGCGCGGTAGCGGCGCTCCAGGCGCGACAGGTCCTGGAATTCCGCCTGCAGGCGGGCGGCCTCGGCCTCGGTCAGTTGGCCGCTGCGCACGCCGGCGTCGATCCGCTGATCGAGCTGGACCTGGCGCTCGTTGATGTTCTGCCAGCCGTCGGAGCCCGGACGTTCCGCCTGCCGGTCGCGGCGCTCGTCGCGGATGCTCGCCGACAGCTGATCGAACCGCCGATCAAGTTCGGCCCGCTCGGCCGCGTTCAGGCCGCCATAGCGATATCGCTGCTCCAGTTGCGCGATGTCCTGGAACTCGTCGCGCAGGCGGGCCGCTTCGGCCTCAGTAAGCTGGCCGCTGCGGACGCCGGCGTCGATGCGCTGGTCGAGCTGGGCCTGACGCTGGTTGACGCCCCAGTCCTGGGCGCTGGCGACCGCCGGAACGCCGGCGGCGAGGGTGGTGGCCGCGAGCAGCGCCATCAGTGTGCGGTTCTTAGTCATGATCGTCCTTTGTCCTTGCGCGCCCCGGGGAGCAGATGCCCGAAGGAGCGCGCGTGCTTGTTGTTGTGACGCCTGCCCACTGAAACGCGTCTGAACCGGTTAGTTGCATGAGGTTCAGGTTCAGCCGGTGGGGCCGGGCGGCCGTCGGCGGCGCAATCAACGGCTGATCAAGCCCTGCAAAGCCAAGGCGTTCGCTGCGGCCGCGCCGGAAGTGGTGTTGTCGAATACGCACCAGGTTTCCTGCGCCTCGACAGTGCGGAGCTGCGCGGCGAGCTCGGCGATCACGGCGTCCGCGTAAGACGAGTAGTACATCCGTGGCGATCCATGCAGCCGCCAGTAGGCCAAGCCGTTCCACCCGCCAGGCTGTCCGGCGGCCGGGTGGCGGGCCGGGTCGGCCGCAACCCGGGCGATCCTGAAGCTTCTGAGCAGAGCCTCCGCCTCGTCGCCGAACCAGCTCGGGTGACGCGGCTCGCAGGCGACGGCCTCCGGCCACAGCTCGCGGAGGTCTGCGAAGAACTGCTCGGCAACCTCGAGCGAGAAGACGAGGCTCGGTGGAAGCTGCACCAGAAGCGGACCCAGCTTGTCCTGCAGCTGAAGAGCCTCGGTCCGGAAGGCGCCGAGCGCTGGAGCGGCGTTCACCAGGCGCGCCTCGTGCGTGATGGCGCGGGGCAGCTTCAGGGCGAAGCGAAAGTCTGCAGGCGTGGCGGCGATCCAGCGGGCATACGTGCTCTCCCGGTGCCCCCGGTAGAAGGTGGAGTTGATCTCGACCGCGTCGAAGCGGGCGGCGTAACGCTGGAGGCCTGCGCCTTCCGTCGGAAAGGCCTCGGCGACCGACCGGGGTATGCTCCAGCCGGCTGTGGCGATCCGGATCCGCGTCATGGCGCCCGGTGAACGCGCCGCCCGTCGGCCGGTTCGGCGATGGCGCGGCGGAGCCGGCCGCCGCTCAGGCGCATTCCACCGCGGTCATGAAGATCGCCACGTTCAACATCAATGGCGTCGGCGCCCGCCTGCCGCGCCTCCTGGAATGGCTCGAAGAGGCCGCGCCGGACATCGCCTGCCTGCAAGAGCTGAAGGCGCCCACGGAGCGCTTTCCCGAAGCCGAGCTGAAGGCGCTTGGCTACGGGGCCGTCTGGCACGGCCAAAAGAGCTGGAACGGCGTGGCGATCCTTTCGCGGGGGGATACGCCGGTCGAGCGCACTCGCGCCTTGCCGGGAGATCCCGACGACGCGCACAGCCGGTATATCGAGGCCGAGGCGAAGGGCTTGGTGATCGGCTGTCTCTACCTGCCCAATGGCAATCCCGCCCCAGGACCCAAGTTCGAATACAAGCTCGCTTGGTTCGAGCGGCTTCGGGCGCACGCCGCCGGCCTGTTGAAGAGCGGCGCGCCGACCGTCCTGGCGGGAGACTTCAACGTGATGCCGACCGAGCTCGACGTCTACGCGCCGGAGCGGTGGGGCGACGACGCCCTCTTCAGACCGGAGGTGCGCGAAGCCTACGCACGTCTCGTCGCGCAGGGGTGGACGGACGCGTTGCGGGAGCTGCATCCGGGCGAGCGGATCTACACTTTCTGGGATTACTTCCGGAATGCGTTCACAAGGAACGCGGGGCTGCGCATCGATCACCTGCTCTTGTCTCCGGACCTGGCGCCAAGGCTGAGGGCGGCGGGGGTGGACCGGGAGGCGCGTGCGAAGGAAAAGCCGAGCGATCACGCGCCCACCTGGATTGAGCTCGACCTCTGAAAGCCCCACTATGAAGCGCCCGACGGCCGCCAGCCTGAAGAAGGTCACGCCCGAGAACCTGGCGCGGCTGGGGGCCGAGCGGCTGGCGGAGATCCTCGTCGGCGCCGCCCAGGCGCGCCCGGAGCTGAAGCGGCGGCTGCGCATGGAGCTGGCGGCCGAGCAGGGGGCCGATCACCTGGTGGTGGAGATCGACCGGCGGCTGGCGACGCTGGAGTCCAGCCGATCGCGCGTCTCCTGGCGCCAGCGAAACACCTTCGTGCGCGACCTCAAGGGCCTGCGCGACCTGATCGCCGGCCGGCTGGCGGAGCTGGACGGGCCGGCCGCGCGCGATCGCCTGTTCCAGTTCCTGCAACTCGCGCCGCGCATCCGCACCCGGGTCCGCGACGCCGACGGCCAGGTGGCCGAGACGTTCGCCCATGCCGCGCGGGACCTCTCGCGGCTCGCCGAGTCTGCGGACGTGGGCTTCCTGGCCGGCACGCTGGCGCAGCAGGTGGCGCTTGCGCCGGTCGACTGGGCGCAGTGGCTGCCCCTGGCGGTCGACGGCCGTCCTGAGCTGGCGGAGGCGACCCTGCGGCGGCTGAGCGACCATCCCGCCTTCGCCGCAAGCTGGCTGCCGAGCCTGAGGGCCCTCGCTGACGCGTCGGGCAATGTGGACGCCTATCGCGCCACCTTCACGCCGGCCGAGCTGGCGACCCAGCCGGTCGCGGCCGAGGTCGGCGCCCGCCTGCTGGCGGCGGGGCGAGTGGACGAGGCCGGCGAGGTCCTCCAGGCGGCGCCGGCGACTTCCGGCCGGAAGGGAGCCGCGCCGCTGTTCGCGTGGGAGAGCGCCTGGGTCGAGTACCTGGAGCGCTCGGGCCAGACAGCGGCGGCGCAGGCGGCGCTGTGGGCCTCGTTCGAGCGCACGTTGTCCGTGGAGCGGGCGAGAGCCTTCATCGCCCGGCTTGGCGGCTTCGACGACGTGGAGGCCGAGGCGCGCGCCTTCGCCCTGGCGGCCGGGCGCCCGGATTTCACGGCGGGCCTGCAATTCCTGATCGATTGGCCGGCGCTGCCGGAGGCGGCCCGCATGATCCTGAACCGCCGGGACGACGCCGAGGTCGCCGCCGAGCTGGCCGAGCTCTGGGCCGGGCGGCTGCGCGCGCGCTTCCCGGAGGCGGCCGAGCTGCTGCTGCGCAAGGCCGCCGCCGCCGCCTTCCGCCGCCGCGACTTCGCCACCTGCGACCGGCTCACCGCCGAGGCGGATTCGATCCCACTCTGAGCGCCTGTGCGAACATCCCCCTAGCCTCACCCCCGGTCATGCGGGCTAAGCTCTCCCCAACATACAAAGGGAGGATGCCGATGAACGCGCCCGTGAAGCCGCCGGCCACAGCCGCCGACGAGGTCCTGTACGAGGTCTCCGAAGGGATCGCGACCCTGACCATCAACCGGCCGGAGAAGATGAACACCATCTCCGGGCCGATGCTGCGGCGGCTTTCCGAGCTGCTGTTGCAGGCCAATGCCGACAAGGAGGTGCGGGTCGTCGTGCTCACCGCCGTCGGGCGGGCGTTCTGCGCCGGCCTCGACCTGGTGGACGCCACCTCCGGCGACGGGATCGGCTCGCAGAACCAGGCCAGGGCGGTGTCGGTGGACATCGACCTGCGCAACTCCCCGCCCACTGTGCTGCACGCCATGGACAAACCGAGCATCTGCGCCCTGAACGGGGCTGCGGCCGGCTACGGCATGGACACCGCCCTTGGCTGCGACGTGCGGATCATGGCGCAAAGCGCCAAGATGGCCCCGGCCTTCGTAAAGCGGGGCGTGGTGCCGGAATCCGGTGGGACCTGGATCCTGCCGAGGCTCCTGGGCTGGGAGAAGGCGGCCGAGATCGTCTTCACCGGCCGCACTCTGTCGGCGCAGGAATGCGTAGAGATCGGCCTGGCCTCCAAGGTCGTGCCGGACGCCGAGCTCGCCTCGGCGGCGCGGGCGCTGGCCCGATCCATGGCCGAGAACGCCCCGCTGGCGGTTCAGTCGGCCAAGCGGCTGATGCGGATGGGCCTGAACGAGACGTTCAACGACCACGTCCACCACGTCTACCTGCAGTTCCTGCAGCTGATCCGCACCGAGGACTTCCGAGAGGGGATGACGTCGTTCCTCGAGAAGCGGCCGGCGGATTTCCAGGGGCGCTAGCTATCGGGCCGGACCGCGCGGGGGCGGGTTGAAGGCGGCCACCACATGGTCGCCCTGCCTCAGCACGACCCGGCAGTCGACATACTCGCGCAGGGCGCCGTAGTAGCAGGAGAATCCGAGGCTGGCGGTGCGCAGGCGGCCGAGCACGGCCTCGAGGCGCTCGCCCTGAGCGTCCCAGAGCTCGACGGCATAGGAGAGGTCGGCGTCCTGCGCCGCCTCTTCACCCTCGCAGATCTGCAGCGGCTCGACCACGCAGCCCCTCCCTGGCCTTCACACTGCATACGGCGGTCAGGATTGTCTGTCGAAATGCGACAGACGGCGACAATTTGCCCCCCGATGCAGCGGCCCGGCTTGCCACGCGCGCGGCTCGGGCGTCTGCTGGTGGGCATGTCGCAACAGCCTCCCTCGGACGGGTGGAAGCACACCGGCGTTCGGGTGGTCCCGGGCGATCAGCTCGACGACAACACGCCTCAGACGCCGGGCATGCACCGCGCGGCCGCCATCGATCGGGCGCGGGTCGGCGCGCAGAAGCTGTGGGCGGGAACCGTGCACATTCACGCCGGCGCCAAGACCGGGCCGCACCACCACGGCCCGCTGGAGAGCGTCATCTATGTGGTGAGCGGGCGGGCCAGGATGCGCTGGGGCGAGCGGCTGGAGTTCGTCGCAGAGGCCGGGCCCGGCGACTTCATCTATGTGCCGCCGTTCGTGCCGCACCAGGAGATCAACGCCTCCCCGGGCGAGCCCCTGTCGTGCGTGTTGGTCCGCAGCGATTCCGAAGCGGTGGTGGTCAATTTGGATATCGACCCGGCCGAGCCGCCGGAGGGCGTGGCCTGGATCGATCCGATCCACAGGCCCGCTCGCTAGGCCTCAGCTGTTGACGAAGCTGCGGCGCTCGTGCCGGAGGACGTGGCTGGGCGGCGCGGCCTCGCCGGCCCGCAGCGCGGCGGCCGCCTTGCGGGCCAGATCCTTGGCCGCCTTCTCGGTGCGCGCGACCGCCAGCACTTCGCCGCCGGAGCTGACGCCCCATTTCGCCCCATAGGGCGCGACGACGAAAATCTGCGGGGTCATCCCTACTCTCGACCACACGGCAGCCAAACCGAAGCGCGCGCATTTGGTTTGCCGGTTGGGCGAAATATTGGCCGG
>NZ_DATAGM010000323.1:0-11005 GCF_036263695.1 Phenylobacterium sp. | reverse complement strand
ATCATCTCCGGCGGGGTGAACATCTACCCGCAGGAGATCGAGAACCTGCTGATCACCCATCCCAAGGTGGCCGACGCCGCCGTGGTGGGCGCCCCCGACGAAGAGATGGGCGAGAAGGTGGTCGCGGTGATCCAGCCGATGGACTGGTCGGAAGCGGGCGAGGGGCTGGCGGCGGAGCTGACCGCCTTCTGCCGCGCCAACCTCTCATCGGTGAAGCTGCCCCGGCAGATCGACTTCATGGAGGAGCTGCCGCGGCACCCGACCGGCAAGCTCTACAAGCGCCTGATCCGCGACGCCTATTGGGAGACTGCGCAGCCGCAGACGGCGTAGCGACAACGAGGGGATGGGGGAAGATGAACATTCATCGGCGCGGCCTGCTGGCCGCCGGCGCCGCGCTCGGCGTTGCGGGCCTGTCGCGGGGGTGGGCGGCTGAGGCCGACCTGTTCCCCGTGGTCGAGACGGCCGAGGGCCGGCTGCGGGGCCTCACGTCCGGCGGCGTGAAGGTGTTCCGCGGCGTGCGCTACGCCGAGAGCACGGCCGGGACGAACCGCTTCCGCCCGCCGCAGCCGCTGAAGCCGTGGGCGGGCGTTCGCGACGCGCTCGACTTCGGCAACATTTCGCCCCAGGTGCCGGCCGACCGCCGGCGGGACTACGCCGACCTGATCTTCAACGACATGCAGCCGGGCGGCATGGGCGAGGACTGCCTGGTCCTGAACCTTTGGACGCCGAGCCTGGACCGCGCGGCGAAGAAGCCGGTGCTGGTCCGCTTCCACGGCGGCGGCTTCTACGGCGGCTCGAGCAATTCGCCCGGCGGCGACGGAGAGATGCTGGCCCGCTTCGGCGACTGCGTGGTGATCACCGTCAACCACCGCCTGAGCGCCTTCGGCTACCTGCACCTGGGAGACGGCGGCGACTTCGCCGACTCCGGCTCTGTCGGCATGCAGGACCTGGTCGCCTGCCTTTCCTGGGTGGGGCGCAACGTCGAGGCGTTCGGCGGCGATCCCAGGCGGGTGATGATCTTCGGCCAGTCCGGCGGCGGGGCCAAGGTCAGCCACCTGCTCGGCATGCCCTCGGCCAAGGGGCTGTTCTCCAGCGCCGCGGTGATGAGCGGCTCGCGGCTGACGGCGATGAGCCGGGCAGATGCGCGAATGGCGTCCGAGCAGCTGCTCGGCAAGCTCGGCCTCAAGGCGACGCAGATCCGCGAACTGCAGGCGCTGCCGTGGAGCGCGATCCTGGCCGCCCAGGCCGAGCTCGAGGCCGGCCAGCGGGCGCGGGGCGAGGCGCCGCGCTCGTTCGCGCCGGTGCTGGGCGCGGCCATTCCGCATCATCCGTTCGATCCCGCCGCCCCGGCGGAGTCGGCGAACATTCCGCTGATCGTCTCCACGGTGCTCGACGAGCGGACCTACCGCGAGGCCAACTTCGGCATGACCTGGGAGGAGGTGCGGAAGAACCTCACCGCCCGCGCCGGGGCTCGCGCGGACGAGATCCTGACCGCCTATCGGGACGAGGACCCGAAGGCGACGCCCTACCTGATCAATGCCCGCGTCGTCACCGACGCCACCTTCCGCCAGAGCGCCCGGATCATGGCCGACCGCAAGGCTCAGCAGGGAGCGGCGCCCGTGTGGGCCTATCTCTGGACCGCCCCCAGCCCGGCCTTCGGCAGCCGCTACGGCGCGACCCACGGCGTCGACGTCGCTTACGCCATGCACGACATCCGCATGCCGCTCGCCGGCCCGATAGCCGACAACCGCCGGCTGGCGGACGAGATCGCTTCGGCCTTCGTCGCCCTCGCCGCCAAGGGCGATCCCAACAACCAAAAGACGCGGGCGTGGCCTGTGTATGACCTGGTCAAGCGCACGACGATGGTGTTCGGGACGCCGACCAGCAGCGCGGTCGAGGACCCGCGGCGGCGGCTGGTGGAGATATGGGCGGAACGTGCTGAGGACGGGGCGGCGGAGTAGCGGCGCGCCCCCTCGTTCTTGATTCGTTCTTGACAAGCTTCAGCGCGCGAGAGATCATGCAGAGGTGTCGGCCACCTCGCCCGGGCGGGCGACAATCAATCTCAGTTTGAGGAGTGGTTGGCACGAATGCCTTATGCGCGCCCGCGATCCCAGATGCCCGCCGGAATGAAGGATCTGAAGGGGCTTCCTGGCCTTCTGTCTCCGTACGATCTCGCACGCGAGTCCCTGGAGGATTTTCAGAAGGGACCGAAGATCCGACGGCCGAACCTCGCCCGATCCTTCATCCGGTCGTCGGACCTGCCTGGGAGGCCGCCGCCGACCTGCAGGAGGGTGACTACGCGGGCGCGGCGTTCAACACGGCCATGGCGGTCGCGGACGTACGGCCGGTCGGCGTCGCAGTGAAGGGGGCGCGAGCCGCCAGCAGAGGTATTGGCGTATTGAAGAAGGGGTCTGTGTCGGCGAATGCCTCCGCAAAGCAGATGAAGGCGCGCGGGATGGTTCCTCCAAAACACGAGGTCCATCACACCATCCCGTTGAACGGCAAGAGCCGCACGGCGCAAGATCCACGCAATCATTACGCGCTGCTGAAGGTGATGCCGCAAGCACAGCATCGGAGGCTGACCGGCAGCTGGCAGGGCAAGCCCAGGTACGATCCAGTTCGCCGCGTGTGGTACGGGACCACCGACTGGCAGAAGGCGGTCCCGACCGGCATCGCGGCGCGTGCCGCCGACACGTGGGAGAATCTCAGCCAGCCATTTCAGCCGCCGAGGAAGCCGCGGTCAGGGCGCTGACCTTTGGCCGCTGCAGGGAAAAGTCCGATGAAGTCATCCGAGGCGGACATGGTGTTCCCGGTTCTCGGATTCACGCCCGACGGCGACATTTGGGGGTTTCCGGACCTTGATACACTGACGTCGTGCGGTTCCATGACGTTGAAGAAGAACATGCAGCTCGACATGGAGCTGGTCGACTCGCGAGGCCGACGATGGCTTGTGCGCTCGATCCGCCGACTAGGGCGAGCTCGACCGCTGGTCCCTTGGCTCATCGACCTTCTACTTACCGCCGTGCCTCGATTTCGTATCGAGCAGGTGCTGGAGGAGATGACCCCGCTCACGTTGGAGGAGATCAAGGCGCGCGCCTCAGCGGCCGTCGAGCTGACATCGGAGTATTACTGCGCGGAAGACGAGCGAGACGAGATCCTGGTGCCGCTGCTTGATCAGGTGCGGGCGGCGTCCGACGTTGCACAAATCCATGAGCTTCTGGGGCTCGACAGCTTCTTGAGCTATTAGGCCGCGCGCCGCCGAGGATCGCTCTTGCACCACCCGCCCCACAGGCTCTCCGTTGCCCCGATGATGGACTGGACGGACCGGCATTGCCGGGTCCTGCACCGGACGCTGTCGAAGCGGGCGCTGCTGTACACGGAGATGGTGACCACCGGGGCGGTGCTGCACGGGGATCGGGAGCGGCTGCTGGGCTATTCGGACGCGGAGCATCCGGTGGCGCTGCAGCTCGGCGGGTCTGATCCGAAGGACCTGGCGGCCTCGGCGCGGATCGGCGAGGACCTCGGCTACGACGAGATCAACCTCAACGTCGGCTGCCCGTCGGACCGGGTGCAGAGCGGGGCGTTCGGCGCCTGCCTGATGCGCGAGCCGGAGCTGGTCGCCGAGTGCATGGCGGCCATGGGCGCGGCCGTGAAGGTCCCCGTGACGGTGAAGTGCCGGATCGGGGTGGACGAACAGGATCCTGAAGTTGCGCTGTTCCGGCTGGTGGACCTGTGCGCGCAGGCGGGGGTGAGAACCTTCGTGGTGCACGCGCGCAAGGCCTGGCTGAAGGGCCTGTCGCCGAAGGAGAACCGGGACATCCCGCCGCTCGACTACCCGCTGGTGCACCGCCTCAAGCGAGAGCGGCCGGACCTCACCATCGTCATCAACGGCGGCGTTCCGGACCTGGAGGCGGCGCAGGCGCACCTGGCGCACGTCGACGGCGTGATGCTGGGGCGGGCGGCCTACCACACGCCGGCGCTGCTGGGGCAGGCGGATGTGCAGATCTTCGGGGAGGGGGAGGTGGTCGACCCGTTCGCTGCGGTGGAGCGCTACCTGCCCTACGTCGCCGAGCGGCTGGCACGCGGCGCGCACCTGGCCGGCATGACGCGGCACATGCTGGGGTTGATGCACGGGCGCCCCGGGGCGCGGGCCTGGCGGCGCATTCTGACGGTGGAGGGCGCCAAGGCGGGCGCAGGTCTGGACGTGATCGAGCGTGCGCTGGCGGCCGTCCGCGGCGCGGCGGAAGAGGTCGAGGCGGCGGCCTAGGGCCGCAGGATCAGCGCCGAGCGGCTGGCCTCGAAGCGGGAGAGGCGGCCGAGATAGGTCATGCCCAGCAGCGAGGTCTCCAGGCCGCTCTCGATGACGAAGGCCTCCACGTCCTCGACGCGCGCGCCGGCCACAGAGATGCTGTCGAGCTTCACCTGGGCGGCTCTGGCCTGACCCGAGGCGGTCTGCACGCTGTACTCGTAGTTCAGGGTCGTCGGGTCGAGGCCGAGCCGGCGAGCGTCCACGAGGGTCAGGGCCACGGCGCTCGCGCCGGTGTCGACCAGGAACCGCACCCGGCGGCCGTTGACGTCGGCCTCGGCCCAGAAGTGACCGTCGGCCGCCTTGGCGATGGAGGCGGCCTGGCCGACCGCCGCAGGCTCGGGTGCGGTCATCTGCACCTGGGCGACGGCCGCACGGGGCTCGTGCTGGCGCGCCTCGAAGTGGGTCACCGCCTGGGCGGCCGCCACGGCGGAGATGGCGCTGACGGCCGCCAGCATCACGAACCTGAACATATCCGACACCCTGCCTCACCAAAGGCTCGGCCTTTACGGCCTTATTGGACGTCAAGTTAGGCCCGGCGGGGTTTGCATCCGGTGAATCGGAAGTTGCCGAGGGGTTTACGGGCCCACGGCGCGCGCTTCAGCCGAAGATGGCGAGCTTCTCCGGCCGGATACGGCTGCGGCGGGAGGGCAGCTCGGCCATCAGGCTCTCGCGATCGGCCTCGCTGAGCTTCGCCCAGCCGGCGATCTCGGGGAGTGTGCGGTAGCAGCCCAGACAAAGGCCGCTTTCGCCGTCGACGGCGCAGACCTGGACGCAGGGCGTGCGGATCGGCTCGGGCGGGGCGGGGCGGTCGCTCATGAGGCGGGCAGGGCGTAGGCGACGGTGGCGTGGGCGGCCAGGGCGTCCGGGCTCTCGGTCCAGATGCGCACGTCGCAGACGGCGCTGCGGGCGCCCAGGCGAAGAAGGTTGGTGTCGGCCGTCAGGTCGCCGGGCTGAGCGCCGCGCAGGAAATGGATGGTCAGCGTGCTGGTCACCGCCATCAGCTGCTCCCCCACATGCGCCAGCACGATGGCGTAGGCGGCGGTGTCGGCCAGGCTCATCAGCGTCGGGCCCGCGATCACACCGCCCGGCCGCAGCATCTCCGGCTGGAACGGGGTCACCATCCGCAGCCGGCCGGGCTCGGCGTCGGTCACCTTAGGCATTCGGTCGGGATCGGCCTTGGGAAAGGCCCTCTGGATCAGGGCCTGGACCTGCGGGCCGGTCAGCTTCAGCGGGGTCATCGGGCCTCCGAATGGCATGTAGCCGGAAAGATGACAAGAAATTCATGTTACATGTGGATACCTGACCAACATGAGCGAATATTAATGTAGACTCCGCGATTATTGACGGAAGTTCATTTGAACTCTGCGGTGGTGCTGACACCCTGTCCTCGTCAGTTTTTTCGAGGAGACACCCATGCGCACCGCCGCTCTCGCCATCGCCGCCGCCGCCACAGTTGCGGCCTGGGGGACCGCCGCGTCCGCCCGGATCAGCGACGTGGACTACATCCAGGCCAGCCGCTGCCACGCCATCGCCTCGGCGAAGGGGGGTTCGGACGCCGAGGCCCTGAAGACGGTGACCAAGGAGGAAGGCCGCGGTCGCCACGCCACCGTCAAGCGCATGGCCGACGACGCCGCCTCCAGGGCGGCCCGCGACGCCCGTAGCGACAGCGCCCAGAAGCAAGCCAAGATCGACGCCGAGCTCGGCGGCGTCTGCCAGGTGTTCCTGGGCGAGCGCACCACCGGCACGGCCGCGAAGTCCAACGCCACCCCAGCGTCCTAAGAGCTCTCTCTGCCTCGAGAGAGGCTTGGGGCGGACCGCCGGCGCCTAGCCCGGAAGAGTGAGCAGACCTTCCGGGCCTCTCCTGGGCAGCTAGAGCCGGCGGTCCGTCCCAAGACCCCTGCCTTCCGCTCGCGACCTCGCGGAGGGCCGATTGTCGCCAACTCTCGCGCCCGGATCGCTCCGGGCGCCTCTTTTTCGTATCCGCCGGCGCCGGGCGCGCGGCCGGGCGGCGGCCAGCCAGTGAGTTCGGCGTTCCCGCATCCCGCGGGCGCCGATGTCGGCCGCAACTCGTGGCCGATGCCCCTGAAACTCGCGCCCCGGCTGACCGGGGCGCGCTTTTTCTTGCGCGCCGCGGCGGCGGAACCCACCTTGCCGGCAAGGCTTACATTCGGCGCGCGCCGGGCGGCGGCGTCGAGGCAAGGAAGTGAATGAGCGTCCTCATCCCCGGCGAGACCTGTTGGCGCAGGGAGCGGGCGGCGCGTGCGGCCTTCTTGATCGACACCGAGGCCTATTTCACCGCCGCCTTCGAGGCGATGATGAAGGCCGAACGGTCGATTCACCTGCTGGGCTGGGGGTTCGACCCGCGCACCCGGCTGTTCCCGGACGGCTACGACGGACCTGACGATCCGGACGAGGTGGGGCGGGTGCTGATCGAGCTGGCCCGCCAGCGGCCGCAGCTCGATATCCGCCTCTTGATCTGGCACTCGGCGCTGCCGATCAGCGCCAGCCAGGAGTTCTTCCCGCACAAGGCCCGCCGCTGGTTCAAGGGCACGGGCGTCAAGTTCCGGCTGGACGATGCGGTGCCGTTCGGCGCCTGCCATCACCAGAAGGTGCTGGTGATCGACGACAAGGTCGCCTTCTGCGGCGGCGGCGACATCTCGGTGGACCGCTGGGACACCGCCGCCCACCTGGAGAACGACCAGCGCCGGATGATGCCGCGGCAGGAGTGCCACGATCCGCGGCACGAGGTGATGATGGTCGTGGACGGGCCGGCGGCTGCGGCGCTGGGCGAGCTTTGCCGCCAACGCTGGCTCCACGCCACCGGGGACGAGGTCCCGCCGGCCGAGCCGAGCGCCGGCGATCCCTGGCCGCACCACGTCCCGGCGGCGCTGACGGACGTGGAGGTCGGAATCGCGCGGACCTACCCTGCCTGGCGCGACCAGCCGGCGGTGGAGGAGATCCGCAGGCTGACGCTGGCCTCCATCCGGGCGGCGAAGGACGTCATCTACCTGGAGAACCAGTATTTCACCGCCCCGGCCGTGGTCGAGGCCTTGGCCGAGCGGCTGACCGAGCCGAACGGCCCGGAGGTGGTGCTGATCTCGACCGGGAAGAGCCCCAGCTGGTTCGACCAGCTGACCATGGACCGTGCCCGATCGACGATGATCTGGCGACTGAAGGCGGCGGACATCTTCGGCCGCTTCCGGGCCTACTATCCGATCACCACCGGCGGCTCGGTGATCATCGTCCACTCTAAGGTGACGGTGATCGACGACGCCTTCGCCCGGGTCGGATCGGCCAACCTCAACAACCGCTCCGGCGGCTTCGACACCGAGTGCGAGCTGACCGTGCTGGGCGACAAGCCGGACGACCGGATCAACATCACCGCCTTCCGCGACCGGCTGGTCGGCCACTTCATGGCGGTGACCGGCGATGCCGTGGCCAAGGCGCGGGTCGACCACGGCGGCCTGTGCGCCGCCATCGACGCCCTGAACCGGGACGGCCGGCTCGTGCCCCTGGTGCCGCGCAAGATGTCGGCCCTGGGGGAATTCATCGCGGCCTACCACATCGGCGATCCGGCCAACGCCGGCGACAGCTGGCGGCTGGGCCGGCGGCGGGAGAAGGTCTACGCCGAGGCTCGCCTGGTCGCCAACCAGAGCGGGAAGAGCCCGGCGGTCACCCCACCTCGAAGTCCATGACCAGCGGCAGGTGGTCGGACGCGAGCCGGTGCAGCGGCTCGAACGGGACGAAGACGTCCAGCACCTTGATCTCCGGCGAGACGAAGATGTGGTCGATGCGCAGCACCGGCAGCGGCGAGGGGAAGGTCGAGGTGGGCGTCTTGCGCGGCGCCAGCCGCCGGGCCGGCTCCAGGCGGGCGGTTAGGGTGCGGTAGACCACCGAGGTCGCCGTGGCGTTGAAGTCGCCCAGCAGGATGGTCGGGCCCTTCCGGTTCGGGTGGTCGAGCCACTCCGGGCCGGCCAGCCAGGAGGCCTGGTGCTGCTGCTCGCGGGGCACGAGGCCGAGGTGGGTGTTGATGATCTGCACCGGCTTGCCCTGCACCTCCACCTCTATCCAGAGGGCGCCGCGGGGCTCCAGTTGCGGCATGCGATGGTAGCCAGGCAGGGGCCCTACCTTGATCAGGCGCTCGGGCAGGTGGGTCAGAATGGCGTCGCCGTAGAGCTCCTCCTCGACCTTCATGGCCGGGTGGAAGTGGCACTGCATCTCCAGTTGCTTGGCGATCTCGTGGGCCTGGTCGACCCCGCCCGTGCGGGCCCGGCCGACGTCCAGCTCCTGCAGGGCGACGATGTCCGGCTCGAGCCTGGCCAGCACCGTGCCCACCCGCTCCACGTCGAGCCGGCGGTCTGCGCCGACGCAGCGGTGCACGTTGTAGGTCACGATCCGAGGCATGGGCGGGGAGTTCTGCGCGGGTCCTGCGGCGATGACAAGACGGCTTGGCTGTCGCCGGTTCCCGTAGCAGTGTTCGCGGACAATTCACGGTGGAGTAGTGATGAAGGTGATCGCTTTGGCGGCCGCGTCCGCGATCGTCGTGGCTCCCGCTTCGTCCGACTGGCTCGCCAAGCCGCGCGAAGCGGACCTGAACCGTTACCATCCGGTGGCGGCGCGGCAGGCGTCGGTGAGCGGAGCCGCGACGGTGCGGTGTGCGATCTCGGAAGGAGGGAGCCTGAGCGATTGCATCGTGGTGTCCGAGGCGCCCGAGGGTTGGGGGTTCGGGGACGCGGCGCTGGGGCTCGCCCGATGGTACAGGCTGGGCGGACCGTCCCGAGACAAGCTGCTTGCGAGCAGCGGCGCCGTCGAGGTTGCGATGTCGTTTCCTCTCGCTGGCGCTCTGGGCGGCGCGGCTGAAGGCGAGGGGCGGCCGCGCTGGATCCGGGACATCCCGCGATCACAATGGGCGAAGCTTCCAGGGGTCATGGATATGGTCGGCGCCTACCCGGATGACGCCGTGCGGGCCCATGTCGAGGGCAGCGGCACGGTGGATTGCATCATCGGCGGCGACGGACGGCTACGGCCCTGCTCGGTCGTGAGCGAGCAGCCCTCGACGGCCGCGTTTGGCATTGCGGCGTTGCAGCTTGCCGCGAAGTTCCAGCTCAAGCCGAGGTATGTGAAGGATGCGGGCATCGCAGGAGGCGTGTTCCGCCTGCCGATACGGTTCACGCTGCCCTCACGCTGACCTTTACGTTAACGTCAATGCTTCCCAAGCCGAAGGCGCGGGGCTAAACGTGCCACTTCGCCGCGGGCGCCGGTTGCTTGCGGGCACAGGAGCACGCGCGATGAACCTCGATTATTCCGCCGAAGACCTGGCCTTCCGGGACGAAGTTCGGGCCTTCATCGCCGAGAACTATCCCGCCGACCTGCGCCGCAAGCAGGACGCGCGCGAGCCGCTGACCAAGGAAGACCAGCTAGCCTGGCACAAGGTGCTGGCCAAGAAGGGCTGGGTGGCGCCGGGCTGGCCGAAGGAGTTGGGCGGCACCGGCTGGACGCCGACCCAGAAGTACATCTGGAACGAGGAGCTGGCCCGCGCCGACTGCCTCCCGACCCTGCCGTTCGGCCTCTCGATGCTGGCCCCGGTGATCTACACCTTCGGCACCGACGAGCAGAAGAAGCGGTTCCTGCCCGGCATCTACAACGGCGACGTCTGGTGGTGCCAGGGCTACTCCGAGCCGGGCGCCGGGTCGGACCTGGCCTCGCTCAAGACCCGCGCCGAGCGGGTCACCGGCGACGACGGCAAGGAGTACTACATCGTCAACGGCCAGAAGACCTGGACCACGCTCGGCCAGTACGCCGACTGGGGCTTCTTCCTGGTCCGCACCGACCCTAACGCCAAGCCGCAGTCGGGCATCAGCTTCCTGCTGATCGACATGAAGAGCCCGGGCGTGACCGTCCGTCCGATCATCACCCTGGAGGGCGGCCACGAGGTCAACGACGTCTTCCTCGACAACGTGAAGGTGCCGGTCGACCAGCGGATCTTCCACGAGAACCAGGGCTGGACCTGCGCCAAGGCGCTGTTGGCGCACGAGCGCAGCGGCATCGCCGGCGTCGCCCGCTCCAAGCGGGGCCTGGAGAAGCTGCGCACCGTCGCCGCCACCGAGAGCGGCGACCACGGCGGGGCGCTGATCGAGGACGCCTTCTTCCGCCGCAAACTCGCCGAGCTGGAGATCGACCTGACCGCGCTGGAGTTCACCGAGCTGCGCACGCTGGCCGGGGAATCCAGCGGCAAGGGCCCGGGCCCGGAAAGCTCGATCCTCAAGATCAAGGGCACCGAGATCCAGCAGCGGCTGAACGAACTCGCCCTCGAGGCGGCGGGCCACTACGGCGCGCCCTACCTGCGCGAGGACGGCGCCAACATGGGCGTGGGTCCCGACTACGCCCGCGGCGTGGCGGGCGAGTACTTCAACGGCCGCAAGACCTCGATCTACGGCGGCTCCAACGAGATCCAGCGCAACATCATCGCCAAGATGGTGCTGGGGCTCTGATCCCGCCCGCGTCAGTCAAAGTTCCAACCGGAGCCGCCTAACTCATGGACTTCAACTTCACCGACGAACAGACGATGCTGCGCGACACGGTCGCGAGCTACCTGGCGGACAATTACGACTTCGAGAAGCGCCGGGCGGTGATCAAGGCCGAGGCGGGCTGGCGGCCGGAGGTCTGGAGCGCGTTCGCCAACGAGCTCGGCATCCT
>NZ_DATAGM010000322.1:0-15604 GCF_036263695.1 Phenylobacterium sp. | reverse complement strand
TCGGCCAGGTCCAGCGAGGCCCAACCCTCGGTGCGGCCCCACAGGTCCGGCTTCTTCGCCGGATCGTGCCGGCGGGCCAGCGCCAGCATGGCGTGGTCCATGTCCGCGGTGTAGCGCGCCAGGCCCGCGTCCGTGAGGTCGGAGACCGTCGGCGGGTCGCCGCGGCGGGCTTCTTCCCGGCTGGTCATGCAGCCGAGCAGCGCCACGGCCGCGATGGCCGAGGCGAACACGCCGCGCACGCCGATATGAAGCCTCGGGCTGGCCACTCTCGCTCCGCTTCGATGCCGGGACGCCCCCGACGGACGCAACCCCTTACCACAGGTCGTAGGGCGAAAGGTGGACATCGCCCCCTCCCACCGCAAGGCCTTGCACCGCTGCACGTTTGGCCGCCGCGAACTGTACGGTTGCGCTGGGGACCCGGCCACCGCATGGTCGGTGGCCGCAAACCGGAGAGTAGAGCCCGAGGCATGGCGCCGACGACATGGCCCCTGCGGCTGGTTCCAAAGGGCGCCCCGCGGTGGTGGCAGTCGCTGCTGATCACCGCCGCGGCGATGCTGATCGCGCTCGCGGTGCGGGACCTCGCACTCGGCCGTCACGGCGGGTTCGGGATCGCCACCACCTATCCAGCGCTGATGCTGATCGCGCTTTACGCCGGCCCTCGCTGGGGTTGGCTGGCGCTGGGCGCCGAGCTCGCCCTGATGCTGGTCTCGCCGCCGCCGATTCGGGACGGGCTGGTCCGCAACCTCGCCATCCTGCTGGCGATCTCGGGCTCGTTCACGGTCCTCGTCGCGACGGCGCTGCGCGAGGCGCTGATGCGGCTGGCCGAAGCCAACCAGCGCCAGGCGTCCATCCAGGCGGCGCTGGACCGCAGCGAGGCGCGCCTGCAGCTGGCGCAGGAGGCCGGCGGAGTCGGCCTGTGGGACTGGGACCTCGTCGCCGGCGAGGGGTACTGGTCGCCGACCACCTACCGCAACCTCGGGGTTCCGCGCAGCGCCGAGCCGACCTTCGAGCGGCTGCTGGAAACCACCCACCCGGACGATCGGGCCAGGGTCACAGAGATCATCCGCCGGGGGCGCGAAGACGGGGTGTTCGAGCCATTCACCTACCGGGTTGTCTGGCCGGACGGCTCGGTGCGTTGGGTGCTCTCACGCGGCGAACTGATCATGGACCAGGCAGGGCGCCCCATCCGGGCGGTCGGCGTCAACATGGACGTCACCGATCGGCAGGCCGCCTACGAGCAGGTACGCCAGAGCGAGGCGCGGTTCCGCGCCCTGGCCGACAGCGCGCCGGTGCTGATGTGGGTGACCCGCAAGGGCGGGCAGCGGGAGTTCGCCAACAAGGCTTACGTGGAATTTCTCGGCGAGAGCTATGACGCGGCGCTCAGCTTCGACTGGCGCAAGCGGCTCCACCCGGACGACTTGGACAGGATCCTGGCCGAGCAGGTGGCGGGCGAAGCTTCCCGCCAGCAGTTCACCCTGGAGGCGCGCTACCGGCGCGCGGACGGAGAGTACCGCTGGATCCGCTCCGTCTCGCAGCCGAGGTACGCCCCCTCCGGCGAGTTCGAGGGATTCATCGGCATCGGCTTCGACGTGACCGACGCCAAGCAGGCCGAGGCGGACCTGAAGCGGATCAACGAGCTGCTCGCCGACCGGGTGCAGGCCGCGCTGGCCGAGCGCGACCAGGCCGAGGCGGCCCTGCGGCGGGCCCAGAAGCTGGAGGCGGTCGGCCAGCTGACCGGCGGGGTGGCCCACGACTTCAACAACCTGCTGACGGTGATCATCGGGGCCCTGGACCTGATCCAGCGCCATCCGGCCGACGCGGCGCGTCGCGACCGCATGCTGGAGGCGGCCCTCGGCGCCGCCCGGCGCGGGGAGCGGCTGACCAACCAGCTGCTGTCCTTCGCCCGCCGTCAGGCGCTGAAACCGCAGCTCATGTGCATCGACGATCTGCTGGCCGAGAGCGAGCCGCTGCTGCGCCGCGCCGTCGGCGAGGCGGTCAGCCTGACGGTCGAGCCGAACGCGCCGGGCGCCGTCGCCCTGATCGACCCCTCTCAGTTCGAAGCGGCGCTTATGAACTTGGCGGTGAACGCCCGGGACGCGGTGACCGGCGGCGGCGCCATCCGCATCGAGACCCACCCCTGCAGCCTGGACCGCGGCCAGGTGGAGGAGGTGGACGCCGGCGACTACGTCTGCGTGGTGGTGCACGACACCGGCGTCGGGATGGCGCCGGAGGTGCTGGGCCGGGTCTTCGAGCCCTTCTTCACCACCAAGGAGGTGGGCAAGGGCACGGGACTTGGCCTGTCGCAGGTCTATGGCTTCGCGCGGCAGAGCGGCGGCGGGGTGGCCATCGAGAGCGCCGTGGGCAAGGGCAGCTCGGTGCGCCTCTACCTGCCCAGGTCCAGCCAGGCCGCCGCGGGCGGGGAGGAAGTGACCCTGGACAAGGACCGCAGTGAGGGCCCGCACCTGCGTGTCTTGCTGGTGGAGGACGATCTGGAAGTCGGTGACCTCGTGACCGCAATGCTCGAGGAGCTCGGCCACCAGGTGATCCGCGCCAGCGAGGTCGAGGCCGGGCTGCAGGTGCTGCGCGAGGGGGCGGCCGTGGATCTGCTGCTCACCGACCTGGTCATGCCGGGCGGCCGCAGCGGCGTCGACCTCGCGCAGGAGGCGACCCGGATGCGCCCCGGCCTGCCGGTGATCCTGAGCTCCGGCTACACCGGCGAAGTGCTCGGTCCCGCCGAGCGCGCGCCCTGGCCGCTGCTGCGCAAGCCCTACTCGGCCGAGGCGCTTGCCCGGATGATCGACCAGGCGCTGGAGCGGCCCGCGCAGCCCGCCTGACCGCGGTTCGCCGAATTCGGCCGAAGGCCCCTTGGCACCGCGGTCCTCCCGGTCTATATGTCCCTTACCGGTTATGCTCGATTTGAGCATATCAGACGCCGACGGGACCCAGGTCAGGGAGCCCCCGAGGCGTTTTCTTAGGCCGGAGAAATGCTCAAATTGAGCATAAGGAGGGACGCGACATGGCCGACGGTACTCAGTTCGCCTTCACCCCCGAGGTCGAGGCCGCGACCCACACCCTTTGGAACAAGGTCCAGAAGCACGTCACCCCTATGGAGTGGCGCTTCCAAGCCCCGCTGATCGCCGAGATCAACCGGCTGAAGCGGGAGAAGAACGCGGTCATCCTGGCTCACAATTACATGACGCCGGAGATCTTCCACGGCGTCGGCGACTACGTGGGCGACAGCCTGGGCCTGGCCAAGGAAGCGGCCAAGTCGGACGCGGCGGTGATCATCCAGGCCGGCGTGCACTTCATGGCCGAGACCTCCAAGATCCTCGCGCCCGAGAAGAAGGTGCTGATCCCCGACCTGCTGGCCGGCTGCTCCCTCGCCTCCTCGATCACCGGCGCCGACGTGCGCCTGATCAAGCAGCGCTATCCGGGCCTGCCGGTGGTCACCTACGTCAACACCACCGCCGACGTGAAGGCCGAGACCGACGTCTGCTGCACCAGCGCCAATGCGGTGCAGGTGGTCGAGCACGTGGCCCGCGAATGGGGCGTCGACCGGGTGATCCTGATCCCCGACGAGTTCCTGGCCCGCAACGTGGCCCGGCAGACCCATATCGGCATCATCGCCTGGCAGGGCCGCTGCGAGGTCCACGAGCGGTTCACCGCGGCGGACATCCTGGAGCTGCGCGAGGCCTATCCGGGCGCCGAGATCCTGGCCCATCCGGAATGCCCGGCCGAGGTGCTGGAAGTCTCCGACTTCGCCGGCTCGACGGCGGCGATGAACGACTACGTCATCCAGCGCAAGCCGAAGCAGGTGGTGCTGATCACCGAGTGCTCGATGGCCGACAACGTCGCCTGCGACGCGCCGGAGACCGAGTTCGTGCGGCCTTGTAACCTGTGCCCGCACATGAAGCGCATCAGCCTGCAGAACATCTACGAGGCGCTGCTGCACGACCGCTACGAGGTCACCGTCGATCCCGCGATCGCCGACCGCGCCAGGTTGGCCGTGCAGCGGATGGTCGACCTGCCCCCGCCCGCGATCCCGGCCCGCTACGACCTCGTGAAGGCCCGCCACCACGTCGACGTGGAGCTGATCTGATGGAGCGCATCGCGCACGACGGCGTGCTGGTCGTCGGCGCAGGGCTCGCGGGCCTCTCCGCAGCCCTGGCCGCCGCGCCGCGCAAGGCGCTGGTCCTGACCGGCGCGCCGATCAACCACGGCTGCTCGTCCGCCTGGGCTCAGGGCGGCGTCGCCGCCGCCCTGTCGCAGGATGACGCCGCCGAGCTGCACGCCAAGGACACCGTCGACGCCGGCGCCGGTCTGGTGGACCGGGCCATGGCCCGGCTGCTGGCCGAGCAAGGCGCCGAGGCGGTCCGCCTGCTGGCGGAGCTGGGCGCGCCGTTCGACCGCACGGCGGACGGCGGCTTCGCCCAAAGCCTGGAAGCGGCCCACAGCCGCGCGCGCGTCGCCCGGGTGAAGGGCGACCAGGCCGGCCGGGCGATCATGGAGGCGATCAGCACGGCCGCCCTCGCGGCCCGGCACGTGACGGTCCGTCCGGGCTTCAAGCTGCGCGGCCTCATTCAGGACGCGCAGGGCCGCGTGCGCGGCGTGATCGCCCAGCACAGCGGCAAGCTCGTCGAGATCACCGCCTCGGCGGTGGTGCTGGCGACCGGCGGGATCGGCGGCCTCTACGGCGTGACCACCACCCCCGCCGAGCTGCGCGGCGAAGGCCTCGGACTGGCGGCCCTGGCCGGCGCCGTGATCGGCGATCCAGAGTTCGTGCAGTTCCACCCCACGGCCATCGACATCGGCCGCGACCCCGCTCCTCTGGCCACCGAGGCCCTGCGCGGCGAAGGCGCCAAGCTGATCAATGCGGCCGGCGAGGCCTTCATGGCGCGCTACCATCCCGACGCCGAGCTCGCTCCGCGCGACGTGGTGGCCCGCGCGATCCACGCCGAGCTCCAGGCCGGCCGCGGCGCTTTCCTGGACGCGCGCGAGGCGGTAGGCGACCACTTCCCGCATGAGTTCCCGGCCGTCTTCGCCGCCTGCCTGTCAGGCGGAATCGACCCGCGCACGCAGCCGATCCCGGTCGCGCCGGCCTGCCACTACCACATGGGCGGGATCGTCACCGACGCGCACGGCCGCACGACGTTGAACGGTCTCTACGCCGCGGGCGAGGCCGCCTCCACCGGCGTGCACGGGGCCAACCGCCTGGCCTCCAACTCGCTGCTGGAAGCGGCCGTGTTCGGCCGCCGGGCCGGCGAAGCCGCCCGCGAGGAGACCGCGCCCGAGGGACGGCCGCTGAAGACGGCGCCGGCGCCCGAACTTCCTCACGCGGCGCTGCAGGGCCTGCGCCTAGCGATGAGCCGCGATGCGGGCGTGATCCGCGAGGCGGCCGGCCTCACCCGCCTGCTGGGCGAGGTGGACGCGTTGGAAGCCCGCTACGGACGGGCGCCGGAGCTCGTCGCGGCCCGCCTGGTCGGCGCCTGCGCCCTGGAGCGCCAGGAAAGCCGCGGCGGCCACTTCCGGGCCGACTTCCCGGAGCTGGCGCCCGCCAAGCGCACCTTCGTGACCCTGTCGGACATCCCGGCCAGCGCCGCCCTGCGCTTCGCCGCCGAATGATCGAACCGCTTCCCGACCTCTTGGTCGAGCCGGTGGTCCGCGCCGCCCTCGCCGAGGACCTCGGCCGGGCCGGCGACATCACCGCTCAGGCCTGCGTGCCGGCGGACGCCGTGCTGGCGGCGACCTTCGGCGTGCGCAAGGCCGGCGTGCTGTCCGGCCTGGACTGCGCCCGCCTGGCTATCCTGGCGCTGGATCCGCACGCCACCTTCGCGGCCACGGCCGCTGACGGCGAGCGGGTCGAGCCCGGCGCGGTGGTCGCCAAGGTGGAGGCCAACGCCCGCGCCCTGCTCGCCGCCGAGCGGACGGCGCTGAACCTGATGGGCCGGATGAGCGGCATCGCCTCGCTCACCCGCCTCTACGTGGACGCGGTCGCCGGCACGCGCGCCCAGATCGTCGACACCCGCAAGACGACGCCGGGCCTGCGGCATCTGGAGAAGTACGCCGTTCGCTGCGGCGGCGGGGTGAACCACCGCTTCGGCCTCGACGACGCCATCCTCATCAAGGACAACCACATCGCCGCCTGCGGTTCGGTGGGTGAAGCCGTCCGTCGGGCGCGCGCCTTCGCCGGCCACCTGGTGAAGGTGGAGGTGGAGGTCGACACCCTCGAGCAGCTCGACGAGGCCCTGAAGCACGGTCCCGACGTGGTGATGCTCGATAACTTCACCCCCGACCAGCTCCGCGAGGCCGTCGCCCGCACCGCCGGCCGCGCCGTGCTGGAAGCCTCCGGCGGCGTCAACCTCGACACCGTCCGGGCCATCGCCGGGACCGGGGTCGACATCATCAGCGTCGGCGCCCTCACCCACTCCGCGCCCGTGCTGGACATCGGGCTCGACGCCTAGGCCCGAAGATGCTCCCGGCTAGGGGGAAGCCGTCCCGAAGGGACTGAGGGGGTTCAAGGACTAAGAGTCGGTGCGTGCGCGCCCCCTCCACCGCTTGGCGGTCCCCCTCTGCTGCGGGGGAGGATATTAGCCCGGAACATCCCCTGCGCGCCCGTGTTCCCCTAGTCCACACGGAGGAGCACCTCATGTCCAAAGCGCCCCCCATCCCGCCGGATCAGCGCTCTCACCCGGGCGAGAAGCCTCACATCGAGGGCGACACCCAAGGCCGCCGCGACGAGGTCACCGACCTGCAGTCCAGCCAGCCGGGTGACGACGACGTCAACCTGAAGGAACAGGGCCGGCACGGGAACATCAACCAGAACACCCATCACCAGGGCTACCAGCAGGACCGCTGACATGCCGCACAAGCATCCCAATACCGACCGCTGGGGCGGCCCGGGCGCGAGCCACGAGGACCGCAACGAGGAGCGGCCAGATCCGCGCACCAAGCCCGGTCCCGACGAGCCGACGAACATCCAATTCAGCCATGTCTCGGGTGGAGGCGGCGAGCGCGACAGCCGCCACAGCCACGACCCGCAGCTGAAGAGCGACTTCGAGCAGAACTCCGAGCAGCGCCGCACGCCCAACTCCGACCGCGGCAACGCCGGCCCGATGCCGACTCCCGAGACCCGGGACCGGACGGAGCACTAAACTTGCTTCCTCCGCCGCTTTGCGGTGGAGGAAGTCAGACCGTCTCCAGCCGCCGCGCCGCCTCGAGCGCCGCGGCGCGGCGGTCGGGCATCAGGCCTTCGAAGACGCGAGCGATGCGCACGCGGGTCTCCGGCGTCGCGGTCTCGGGCCGGCCGGAGTCGAACGGCGGCGCGGGGGCGTACTCCAGGGTCAGCTGGATGGCCCGCGCGGTCTCCTCGCCGGCCAGTTCAGCGGCCAGGACCAGGGCGAAGTCGATCCCGGCGGTCACGCCGCCGCCGGTGATGATGTTCCCGTCGCGCGCCACCCGGCTCTCGTCGACGATGGCGCCGAAGGGCTCCAAGAGCTCGCGCCAGGCCCAATGGCAGGCGGCGCGCTTGCCGCGCAGCCGACCAGTGGCGGCCAGGATCAGCGACCCCGTGCAGACGCTGGTCAGATACTTCGCGCCCGCCGCGAGGCGGTTCACCTGCGCCATATAGGGCTCGTCCAGCATGGCCTCGGTCGCGCCGAGGCCGCCAGGCACGCAGAGCACATCGGCGTGCTCCACCTTGGCGAGGTCGGCCAGGCCGCCGAAGGTCAGGCCGTCGGCGTCGATGTCCTTAGCCCCGACCGAGGCGACGACGACCTGCACCCCCGGCAGCCGGCAGAGCACCTGGTGCGGTCCGGTGAAGTCGAGATGGGTGACGCCCGGATAGAGCGGGATGACGATCTGGGTGCTCTCAGCCATGGGGAGACTCCTTCTCAGGCGCAGGCGGGCTTGGCGGACCGCACACGCGTGGTGGACGGCGGGCGGGCAATCAGCAGGTGGGCCGGTCGGATCGGCCGCGGCGCGAAGTTTCCGCCGCAGTTGGGGCAGACGCCGCCGAGCCGGGTCTCCACGCAGTCGGCGCAGAAGGTGCATTCGAAGGTGCAAATCCGCGCGTCGGAGCTGTCCGGCGAAAGGTCGCGGTCGCAGCACTCGCAGTTGGGACGCAGCTCGAGCATGGGCGGCTCTCCATTTGACGTCGCCATCCTGCTCGGCCTAGCTTGCGTCCGAAATGACAATCTTCCCTCGTTTATAGCCATGCCCCGCCACATCGCCGTGCTGATCTTCCCCGAGTTCCAGCTGCTGGATGCGGCCGGGCCGATCGGCGCTTTCGAGGTGGCTCATCGGCTGGCGGGCGGGGCCTATGACATCGTGGTCACCGCGCTGGATCCTGGGCTGGTGGCCAGCTCCTCGGGCGCCTCCATGCAGGCGCAGCCGATGCCTGACGGCCCGCTCGACACCCTGCTGGTGGCCGGCGGCAACGGCACGCGCGAGCTGGTCCATTGCCAGCGGACGCGGGCGCTGATCCAGGCGCGAGCGCCGGGGGCGCGGCGGGTGGCTAGCGTCTGCTCAGGGGCCTTCCTGCTGGCCGAGGCGGGACTGCTGGACGGGCGGCGGGCGACCACCCATTGGCATCGCTGCCCCGACTTCGCCCGGCGCTACCCGCAGGTGCGGCTGGAGCCGGACCGGATCTTTGTGCGCGACGGGGGCGTGTGGACCTCGGCCGGCATCACGGCGGGCATCGACCTGGCGCTTGCGCTGATCGAGGAAGACCTGGGCGCCGAGATCGCTCGGCAGACGGCCCAGCAGCTGGTCGTCTACCACAGGCGGCCCGGCGGCCAGTCGCAGTTCTCGGCGCTGGTGGAGATGGGCGGGGCGAGCGGCCGCTTCGCCCGCCTGCTGGCCTGGATGCGGGACAACCTCGCCCGCCGGCTGACGGTGGAGGCGATGGCGGAAGCCGCCGCCATGAGCCCGCGCCACTTCGCCCGGGCGTTCCAGGCGGAGACCGGCCTGACGCCGGCCAAGGCGCTGGAGCGCCTTCGCCTGGAGGTCGCCCGCGAGCGGGTGGAGGCCTCGGCCGAGCCGATCGAGCAGGTCGCCGCCGCCGCCGGCTTCGGCGATCCCGAACGCATGCGCCGGGCCTTCCTGCGCGCCTTCGGCCAGCCGCCTCAGGCTCTGCGCCGGGCGGCGCGGGTGTGAGGCGCCTTTCCTCTCCCGTTCACGGGAGAGGAAGGAAGCAGTCCTTACGACGCCGTCGCGCTGGCCGTGTCCGACGCAGGCTTGGCGGCGGCGTCGGCGGGGGTGATCTGCGGCGGGGCGGCCTCGGCGGGCTTGGCGGCCTCGACCTGCGGCGCCGCGCCCTCCGGCAGCGGGGCGGAGGTCAGCTTGACGTCCGCGCTGGCGGCCTGGGCGGCGGCGTCCTGCGACGGATCAAGCCGGGCGTAGACCGTCTCCGTCTCCTCCGCTTGCGGCTTCGCGTAGGAGCCGCCGCGGCCGAGCCGGTAGAAGACGTGCAGGCCCACCTGGGCGACGCGCGACAGCTGCGGCCCCCACTTGGGCCGCACATGGGTGGTGTGGAAATGGGTCGCCGAGCCCACCTCGGCCATGACGACGCCCGAGAGGGCGCGGCTGGCGATCTGGCGGGCCTCGCGCCAGGCGGCGCTTTCCTTGCGGGCCTTCATGGCGCCGTTGCAGGCGAAGCTGAACTGGCAGCCCTTGCTCCGGCTGGCGCCCTGGAAGACCACCGCGCAGACCGACTTCGGGAAGGCCGGGTGGCGCACGCGGTTCAGCACCACCTGGGCGACCGCCGCCTGGCCGCGCGAGCCTTCGCCGCGGGCCTCGAAGTAGACCGCCTGAGTCAGGCACTCCAGCTCACTGGCGCCGGCCCCGTGGAACGGCTTGGCGGGCGCGACCTTGCGCGCCTCGGCGGCGATCGGCGGCGGCTGGGGCGCCGGGGCCGCCGGCAGATTGACCGAAACCTTTTCGGCCCCGCCGGCGCTATGGGTGAGGTTGACGCCCGGAGGAGGCAGCGGACCGCGCAGCGACAGCTGCTCGACCCCAGAGACGGCGGGACGCGTTTCCACGTCGCCGATCAGGCCGCCGGCCAAGAAGGCGGCGCCCAGGCAGGCGCCGACGCCGGAGCCGACCAATGCGGCGCTGAGAAACGCACGTCCATCGACGCGCGCCTTAATCAAAGAAAGCAAAACTATTATCCCGTGCGGCGAGGGCCAATGCGCCCCCCAACTCTCGTGCCGACGGAGGCCCCTGCACTTGCTGGCGGCGTCCATCGACGGGCCCCGCCCCGATCAAATCCAGGGACGAGTATCGTCGCAGTAGAGCCTTGCTTATGCGCAAGGACTTACAATTTCGCAACCGAAAAGATCAACGCAGGGTTAACAGGCTGCACCGCTATGCCTGCCACACTCTGGTCTAAATACCTCGGGAACCTTGGCTTTTCGGAGCCGTTATCGGCCCGCAGTCAACGGAGACCCACTATGCGCACCCCCCTCGTCCTCCTCGCAGCGGGGCTGGCTCTGACCCTCGCCGCCTGCGGCCATAACACCGAGCAGAGGGCCGCCACCGGCGCCGTCGCAGGCGCGGTCGTCGGCGGGCCGGTGGGCGCCGCTGCGGGCGCGGCCGCCGGCACCGCCATTAGCAAGTCTCAAGGCGAATAACCGCCGACCGAACAAGCCTAAGGCCGCGTTAGTCCTTTCGGATCATGCGGCCTTAGGCATGTCCCCTGTATGGCGCTCCTGGGAGCTGCTGTTCGGGGGATGTCGCGGTGCGGCACATCATGTTGGCCGTCGTGGTGCTGGCCGTCGTCATCTTCATGGCGGCGAGCGCCGGCGCCTGAGCGCAACCCGGCCTAGGGCGCGAAGCTGGAGCGGATTTTCACGCCCCAGTGGCCGTCCTCCAGCGTCACCACGTACACGCTGTCGAAGCCGCCGATCACCGTGCCATCCCTGCGGTAGCGCGTGAAGCGGGTGTCGATGTGCACTTTGTCAGCGCCGGCGTGGATCACCGCCCGCCGCTCCCAGGCCGAGTGGTCCCAGTCGGCCAGCGGGCCGCGATCGAACATCTCCGGCTGGTGATAGCCGGGCTCGATGATCACCAGCCTGCCCGAGGCCAGCCTGACGCTGGGGAAGTTGAAGGTCGCCTCGAAGGCCTTCACGTCGCGCGCGTTGAAGGCCCGCATGAACTCGTCGAGGCAAGCCATGGCCGCGGCGACGGACTGGTGGTTCTCGGTCATGCCTCCAGTTAAGCCCGGCTGCGGCGCCCGTGCTATAGCTCTCGCAAGGGAGGCGTACATGATCCGAGCACTTGCAGGCCTGGCGCTCGCCGCCGCACTGCTGGCCGCGCCGGCCGCCGCCGAGCCGGTGTTCCAGGATCGCTATGCGGACAACGCGGGCGTGAAGATCCACTACACGGCGGCCGGCGAGGGGCCGCTGGTCGTGTTGATCCACGGGTTCGGGGACACCTGGCACACCTGGCGCCCGCTGATGGACGAGCTGGACGAGGGCTACCGCGTCGCCGCCATGGACCTGCGCGGCTGGAACCTGTCGGACAAGCCGAAGGGCGTGGACGCCTACACCTACCCGCACCTTATCGCCGACGTGGCGGCGGTGATCCGGGCCGAGGGCCGCCAGAGCGCGATCGTCGTCGGGCACGACTGGGGCGGCGGCATCGCCTGGCGGGTCGCCACGGAGCGGCCGGAACTGGTGCAGCGGCTGGTGGTGCTCTCGACGCCGCATCCAGCCGGCCTGAGCCGCGAGCTCGCCACCAACCCGCAGCAGCAGCGCAACGCCGAGTACGCGCGCAACTTCATGAAGCCGGGCTCCGAGGCCGCCCTGTCGGCCGAAGGCATGGCGGACTGGGTCAAAGACCCGGCCCAGAAGGCTCGCTACGTCGAAGCCTACAAGCGCTCCGACTTCGCCGCGATGATGAACCTGTACCGGGCCAACTACCCCAAGGACGAGGCGGCCGCGGCGGAGGCCAACGTCCGCGCCCAGGCCATGCCGAAGGTCAAGGCGCCGACGCTGATCGTCCACGGCGTAAACGACACCAGCCTGATGGCCGCCGGCCACAACAGCGCCTGGACCTTCGTCGAGGCCGACACCACCCTGGTGATGGTCCCCGGCGCCGGCCACTTCGTGCAGGCCGACGCGCCGGAGCTGGTGAACCGGACGATCAAGGATTGGCTAGCGGCGCGGCCGGTGGAGTGAGCCCTTCCTCTCGTTCATGAGGGAAAGAAACGCTCACCGAGGGTTATGCCGGGCCACGAACTGCGCGTAGCTCTCGACGTAGAGCTGCGGGATGAAGCCGGCCATCATCGCCGTCAGGTGGCCCTTGCCCGGCAGGACGACATTGGTGAAGTCCTTCAGCTCGCGCGCCAGGCGGTGGGTGCGCGCATTGGGGCGGTCGTATTCGCCGTTGATGGCCATCACCGGGAAGTCGATCTTCGTCAGGTCGACGCCGAGCAGCTGGGCCTGGAAGCGGCCGGCCATCTCCTCCATGGCCTTGGCGCCCTTCTCGCCGACCACCTTGGCGACGCTCTCGCGCATCTTCTCGAAGTGGTTGCCGACCTCCTCGCCCTTGGCGGCCCGGCGGGCCTGGACGAGGGCCTCGGCCTTGGCCTGGTCAGGGTCCTGGCCCTCCACGTCGGGCGGGACCTTGTCCTTCCAGGCGGCCGTCTCGGACACCCCGGAGCCCTGGAAACAGGCGGTGATGAACCGCTCGGGCGCGCGGGCCAGCATCTGCAGCATCACCCCGCCGCCCATCGAGTAGCCGGCCACGTGGGCCCTCTCGATGCCCATCTGGTCCATGAACTCGAGCACGTCGTGGGCCATGTGCAGGTGGCCGTGGCGGCTGCCTTCGGACAGGCCGTGGCCGCGCATGTCGAGGGCGTAGACCTTATTGGTCTCAGACAGCCTCGGCGCGATGCCGTTGGAGAACCAGTTGCCGATGGCGCTGCCCCGGGCGCCGTGGATCAGGATCACCGGCACGCCCTCGCCCGCATGGACGTAGTGCAGCCGCGTCCCGTCCCGGACCGTGAAATACCCTTCCGGCCAACGCACCGGCGCCGTATCGGCCATCTCGAAATCTCTCAACAAGGTTGTGCGGCCAAGCGGTGGATTCGGCGTCGCCGCCCGACTATAAGCCGCCCCCGCCCCCGGGACAGCCGTGTCCCCATCGCCGACTCGCTTCACACTCCATTAACCAAGCTCCAACAAGGCTTGTGTCTGGGACGAAGGAACGCCGCCATGCTGGTTCTGATCGTCGAAGATGACCCCATCATCGGATGCGCCTCGGCGGCCGAGCTCGAGGATGCGGGCCACGAGGTGATGGGGCCGGCCATCTCCGCCGCGGAGGCCGATGACATCGTCGCCCGGCGTCGGCCGGACCTGGCCCTGATCGACATCAACCTCGAATATGCGGGCGCGGGCGTCGCGCTGGCCTGGCGCATGAAGGCGATGGGGATCGCCTGCATCTTCGTCAGCGGCCAAGCGCTGGAGGCGCGGCGAAACTGCGAGGCGGCGCTCGGCATGCTGCACAAGCCGTTCGACCTGTCGGTGCTCTGCAAGACCATACCCATCGCCGACGCGCTGAAGAACGGCCGTGAGCCGGCTCGTCCCCTCCCCCCCGGTCTGGAGCTGTTCGCGGCCTAGCGGACGGTGAGCGGCGGGGCGCCAGCGATCTCGTTGGCCAGCTGGCCCACCGCCACGCCCCAGGCCTGCACCGCGGCCTGATCGTAGCGGTTGACGGCGTCGCCGACCGACCCAAGCGGCATCAGGTTCCGGAAGGCGAGGAAGCTCGGCCCGTCCCGCCCGAACGGCGCGATCAGGTCGCCGCCCCCAGCCCGCTGCTCGGCGAGGGTCCACGCCCGTCCGTCGGCGCGGCGGACCGCAGAGAGCGGCCGCCAGGGGCTGCGCGCCATCCGCAGCTGCATCGGGTCCGAGCCGTCGAGCGGCGGGGCGATCACCTCCACGGCCCAGGGCAGGCCCGTCTCCCAACCCGGCAGGGCGCCGAGCAGGCAGGCGAAGATGTCCTCATCGCCGTCCCAGATGTCGATGCGTCCGTCCCCGTCGCCGTCCGCGCCCCAGCGCAGATAGGTGTCGGGATACCAGGCGAGCTGGCCCATGCGCCCGTCGCCGAACGCCCGCGCCTTGACCCGGTCGACCTTGCCCAGGGCGAGCAGGGTCACGGCCTCGTAGATGTCGAACTCGCCGAAGCCGCGGCCCAGCCCATGCGCCTCCGCATTGGCGATCGCCTCGACCAGGTCGAAGCGCGGCCGGCGGCGGCCGAAGTCGGTCTCGGCGCCCCAGATCGCCAGCAGCACCTCAACTGGGACCTTAGGCGTGCCGGCCCAGCCGATCTGGCGGTAGCGCCGGCGGCCTTCGGCGACGCGCTCAGGCGTCACGACTTCGCGCAGCAGTGCGATGGGAGCGCGACGGCGCTGCGCCTGCCAGGCCTGCGCCTCGACCAGCGCCGCCGGATTGGCGGCCACGCTCTGGAAAGCCCGCAGCAGATAGGGCCGCCAGCCCGCGCCGCCCTCCTCGAACACCCGGGCGATCCAGGCGTCGAGCACGGGATCGCCGGTCGGCATGAGCGGCGGGTCCTCGCCAGCCAGGTAGGCTGCGGCCTCGGGCGGCGGCGGCGGGACCGGCGGCGGCGGGGTCGAGGGCGGCGCGATGGTGGGCGTGGTGGTCTGCCCCGCCAGGGTCGGCGGCAGCGGCGCGGGCGAGGCGCAGCCGGCGAGCAACGCGCCCGCGCCGGTCAACACAAGGCGGCGGTTCAGCAGGGGATCTCTCATGCAACGCTGGTGACACGCCGCGCCTGACCGCCCGCTGAACGGCGTTCTATGGGGCCCCAGTGGGATTGCGCGGGTCGAGCGGCAGCCCCTGGGCCTGACGGTGCTTCAGGAGCCGCAGCCAGCCGTGCAGGCCCTCGCAGTCGAGGCCGTGCATCATCAGGCGGTATCCGGCCTGCAGGGTGGAGAGGGGCACCAGGGGGTGGCCGTTCTTCATGAAGGCCAGGTGGTAGTCGCTGCCCAGGATCTTGGCGATGTAGATGGCCACGACCTCGTCCAGCTGCAGCGAGCCGGCGGCGCGCACGAAGTCGCTCCTCGGCAGGCACAGGGCGTAGAGCGGCGTGTAGACCTCGATCGCCGTCTGTACGTCGACGAAGTTGAGCGGCCCCTTCGGCAGCGGGGCGAGCTCGAACGGCGCATCGGAGATCATCGAGAAGTCGGGCGTCTCCACCGGCTCCAGGTCGCGGCCCTGGGCGCGCAGGGAGGCGTTCAGCTGGATGATGAAGTTGAACACGTTGAGGTCGTGCTGGAGGAAGACGTTGTCCTCCAGGTCTTTCAGCGTGCGGGGCCGCAGCGGCACAGTCTCCACCTGCACCGGCCCGGCGTTGGCCTTGATGAAGGCCAGGAGCTCGGTGCCGACGTGGAAGTGGCGCAGGATCAGGGTGTTGGCCTCCGGCGTGCAGAAGGTGCGCAGACCCCAGTGGATGAGCCGGTGCAGGAAGCCGTTGAGGTTCGGGTGGTGCGGGCTGATCCCCCGCGCGATCTTCACCAGCAGGAAGAAGGCGAACACCGCCGGCCGAACGATGTTGAACATCCACCGCCGCGACCAGGAGCGGTTGCCCA
>NZ_DATAGM010000321.1:0-5314 GCF_036263695.1 Phenylobacterium sp. | reverse complement strand
CTGCTGGCACCTGTTCACCTGGGGAGACAAGGTCGAGATCCTCGGGCCCGCGCGGCTGAAGCAGGTCATGGCCGAGCAGGTCGCGCTGGCCGCCCGCGCCCACAAGGTGGAGCTTGCGTCCGAAACTGTCGGAGTCGGCGCCTAGGACGGACTCCTCGCTTCTGAGGAGATCGTACATGTACGCCGCCGCCGCTGTCGCCGATGGCATCGTCTACTGGCCGAAGTCGCCGCTGGAGAAGGCGCAGGACGCCGTCCGCTACGCGGGCGTGCTGGCCCTCTGGCTGGTCCTGGCGCTGATCCGCCCCGGGCTGGCCATGGACATTTTCGTCAACCGACGCCCTGACTCGCCGATCCCGCGCCGCCGGCGTCAGCCGACGACCGCCTTCCAAAGGTAGCGGCGATGGCGAAGCTCGAGTCCCTTTGGACCGGCGAACTCCCGGAACAGCCGCTCGAGATCGGCCCTGACGGCCGTAAGCGGCGGCGGATCGTCGGTCATCCACGTGAGGCAGGCGTAGAGGTCCTCCGGTTCGGCGAGGATCTCGGGCACGTCGAAGGTCCAGGCGCTGTGCAGGGCGAGCCCGCCCTCGGCGAGCCGGGCCGCGATGCGCCCGGCGATCGTCTCGAATCCGCCGGCCGCGCGGTAGGCGCCGGGCAGGGGCAGGGCCGTCGGCAGCGCCTCGAACCAGGGCGCGGTCAGGTCCACCGGATTCAGCTGGATCAGCGCCCCGCCGGGACGGACGGCGCGGCGTGCGTCGAGGATGAAGTTGGTCGGTCCGCGGCGGGAGACGATCAGGTCGACCGACCCATCGTCAGCCGGCAGCCGAGCGCGCCCGCCGTTGTGCTGCGGCGCCGAGTTGGCGACCACCAACTCGACGTTCGTCAGGCCTCGTTCGGCCGCCGCCCGGCGGGCGATGTCGATGAACTCGGCCACGGCGTCGTAGGCCACGTACCGGGCGACCTTCGGCGCGAACCGGGGGATGTCCGGCCCATGGCCGCAGCCGGCCTCGAGCACCGTCGCATCGGGCTGGAGGCAGGCTTCTACGAGCGCTGCATAGGCGTCCTCGCCGTTCCCCGGCGCAAGGCTCGACTTCCAGGGATAGAAATACCCGCCCTGTGACGCCGCCAGGCCCCGCATCCGTTGCATGATGTCCAGGGCCATGGCGCGCCTCCCGCTTAGACCCATGCTAGGCCCGGCCCCTCCATCGACAAGCCCCGATCCCTCGTGAGAGGTTGGACCCGTGGAGTCGGGGAGGGACGGGCCGCCAGCCCGTCGGGGGAGCATGACGGCCCAACGGCGGCCTGGGCTGAGAGCCAGGCTCTATCGGCAGCTGGACCCCAAGGCGCGCCCGCGCCAGGGGCTCTCGCGCCTCAATGTCTTCCTAGTGGTCCTGATCCTGGCGGCTGTGACGCTCGCGATCCTGGAGACCGAACCCACGGTCACCGACGACTTCGGCCGCCTGTTCGTGCAGCTGGAGCTGGCGTTCGGGGTGGTCTTCGTGGCCGAGTATCTCGCCCGGCTCTGGGTCTGCGTCGAGGATCCCGATTTCGGTGCGGGATGGCGCGGACGTTTGAAGTTCATGCTCTCGCCGACGGCGATCATCGACCTGCTGGCCGCCGTCTCGTCCTTCACCCCGACCGGCCAGGGCATGCTGCTGCTGCGCGCGTGGCGGCTGATGCGGATCCTACGGCTGGCCAAGCTCGGTCGTATGAGCCGCGCCTGGTCGCACATCACCGAGGCCGTACACTCGCGCCGGGCGGAACTGCTGCTCAGCCTCTACGCTGGGCTGGTGGTGATGGTGGTCTCGTCCACGCTGCTCTACTTCATCGAGGCCGAGGCGCAGCCGGACAAGTTCGGCTCGATCCCCCGGGCCCTGTGGTGGTCCGTGGCGACCCTGACCACTATCGGCTACGGCGACGTCTTCCCCATCACGCCGCTGGGGCGGATCCTGGCGGCCGTCACCGCGCTGACCAGCATCGGTGTGATCGCCATGCCCACCGGGATCCTGGCCGCGGCGTTCAGCGACGCCATCCAGCGGCATCGTGCGGCGGAGGCCCAGGCTCTAGCGGCCGATGATGGGATCGAAGACCGCGCCTGACGCGTTCCTCCGCCGCACCCCCCTGCGCGCGGATGCCGCAGAGAAGCCTGGCGCATGCGCGGAACCAAATGCTCCATTGCGCATTCGCTCCTGACGAGACTCGGAGGGGGGACGCTTCATGCATGCTTGGCCAGATGAGACCCTGCACGAAGGCGACACCGTCACCTCGCCGGACGAGCCGGCCGCGCGTTTCATCGTCATCGCGGTCCACGAGGACCGCTGCTGGATCCGCGAGATCGCAACGGGCGAGGACCAGATCGTCTTCGTCTCGAGCTGCCGGCGCGAGTCCACCTACCACTAGGCTCCGGCGGCGCATAAGCTGCGCCGCATGATCGAGAGCCAGGTCGACATCAAGACCCCGGATGGGGCCACCAGCACCTTTATCTGCCATCCGGAGCGGGACGGCCCGTTCCCGGTGATCCTGTTCTTCATGGACGCGCCCGGCATCCGCGAGGAGCTGCGCGACATGGCCCGGCGGCTGGCGACCGTCGGCTACTACGTGATGCTGCCCAACCTCTACTACCGGGCGGGGGTGATGGAGCTGGGACGGTTGCCGCCGGACCCGAACGCGCCCGAGCGGCGGCGAATGTTCGAGCTGATGGAGAGCCTCTCCATCGACATGGTTATGCGAGACGCCGAGGCGCTGATCGCCCACGCCGGGACGCAGCCGGCCGCCAGCTCAGGCGCCATGGGCTGCCTCGGCTACTGCATGAGCGGCCAGTTCGCGATCAACGCGGCCGCCCGGTTCCCAAGCCGCATCGCCGCGGCGGCCTCGATCTACGGCACCTTCCTGGTGACCGAGCGGCCCGACAGCCCGCACCGCGTGGCCGCAAACGCCAAGGCCGAGCTCTATTTCGCCTGCGCGGAGACCGACCGTTGGGCGCCCATGGAGACCGTCGAGGCCCTGAAGACCGCGCTCGCCGCCCTGCCGATCCACGCCGAGGTGGAGGTCTACCCGAAGACCGAACACGGCTTCGCCTTCCCCCAGCGCCCTGTCTACGAGAAGGCCTCCGCCGGACGCCACTGGGAGCGGCTGTTCGCGCTCTATCGGCGGCGGTTGGGGTAAGATCCTCCCCCGCAGGGGAGGGGCACCGAGAAGCGGTGAGGGAGTTCACGCGCACCTAGTCAGCGCCCCTCAAACCCCTCAGTCCCTTCGGGACAGCTCCCCCTGTGGGGGAGCGCCTTCGAGGCTCACTTCTTCGCCTTGTACGCCTTCACGGCCGACAGCGTCTGGGTGACGTGGTCGTTGGGGGAGAGGTTGTCGTAGGCCAGGAGCACTTCGCCGGTCGGCGAGATCACGTAAGAGGTGCGGCTCGACCAGCCCGGCCGGACGGCGAGCGTCGCGTCGTACTGCTTGGCGATCTTGGCGTCCGGGTCGGCGGCGACCGGGAACTTGCCCGAGCACTTCTCGGTGTCGGCGGAGAAGGCGGCCAGCTTGGCGATGTTGCCGGCGGTCACCCCGATCACGGTCGCGCCGTTGGCCTTGAACTCGTCGGTGGCCTCGGCGAACAGCCGGGCCTCCAGGTTGCAGCCGGCGGTGTCCGCGGCGGGGAAGAAGTAGACCACCACCGGGCCCTTCTTGCGCGCCTCGGCCAGCGAGAAGCTGGTGGGCTTGCCGGCCTGATAGGCCTGGGCGGTGAAGTCTGGGGCCTTCGCGCCGGGCTTGAGGGCGGCGAAGGCGGGAAGCGCCAGGGCCGTGGCGGCGAGGCCGGCGATCAGTGCGCTTTTCATGGGTCGTCTCCGAGAGGTTCGGCCCAGTTTAGGCCGAGGGGCCGGGGGTGCGCCAGTGGCCCCTCCGCTTGCGGGCTCCCGTCATATCCCCTAACCCTCGCCGCCGCGGAATCACCGCCAGCGCTTCGACGGAAAGGGCCCCCGCATGAGCCTCGCGTTCCTCTTCCCCGGTCAGGGCAGCCAGGCCGTCGGCATGGGCGTCGAACTGGCCGAAGCGTTCGCCGCCGCCCGCGAGGTGTTCGAGGAGGTCGACGACGCGCTGGGCCAGAAGCTCGCCAAGCTGATGCGCGAGGGGCCGGAGGACCAGCTGACCCTCACCGAGAACGCCCAGCCGGCGCTGATGGCCGTCAGCCTGGCGGTCATGCGGACGCTGGAGCGCGAGTTCGGCGTCGGCGTCGAAAAGGCCGCCTTCGTGGCCGGCCACAGCCTGGGCGAATATTCTGCGCTGGCCGCCGCCGGGGCGCTCAGCGTCTCCGACACCGCGCGCCTCCTGAAGCTGCGCGGCCAGGCCATGCAGCGGGCCGTGCCGGTGGGCGAGGGGGCCATGGCCTCGCTGATCGGGCCGAAGACCGACGTGGAACTGGCCGAGAAGGCGGCCGCCGCCGGCTCGGCCCTCGGCGTCTGCGTCGTTGCCAACGACAACAATCAGGGCAATGTGGTGATCTCCGGAGCCAAGGCCGCCGTGGACAAGGCCATCGAGGAGGCCAAGGCGCTGGGCGCCCGGGCCATCCCGCTGAACGTCTCCGCCCCCTTCCACTGCCCGCTGATGCAGCCGGCCGCCGACGAGATGGCCGCCGCCCTCGCCGAAGCCCGCATCGTCCAGCCGCGGGCGCCGGTGGTGGCCAACGTCACCGCCCGCCCAACCCTCGATCCCGAGGAAATCCGCCGCCTGCTGGTCGAGCAGGTGACCGGCCGCGTCCGCTGGCGCGAGAGCGTCACCTGGCTGGCGACAGAAGGCGGCGTCACCCGGTTCGCCGAGGCGGGCGCCGGCAAGGTGCTTTCCGGCATGGCCAAGCGGATCGCCCCGGACGCCGAGGCGACGCCGCTGAACGCGCCCGCCGACCTCGAAGCCTTCGCCAAGAGCCTCTAGGAGCGCCCGGCATGTTCGACCTTTCCGGCAAGACCGCCCTGGTCACCGGCGCCACGGGCGGGATCGGCGGCGCCATCGCCGCCGGCCTGCACGCCCAGGGCGCGCACGTGGTCCTCTCCGGCACCCGCGAGGCGGTGCTGGCGGAGGTGGCGGGTAAGCTGGGCGAGCGGGTCTCCACCGTCGTCGCCAACCTCTCCGACGCTTCGGCCGTGGACGGCCTCGTGGAGGCCGCCGAGGCGGCCGCCGGCAACCCGCTGGACATCCTGGTGGCCAACGCCGGCATCACCCGCGACGGCTTGATCCTGCGGATGAAGGACGAGGACTGGAACGAGGTGATCCGGGTTAACCTGGAGAGCTACTTCCGCCTCTCGCGCGCGGCCGTGAAGGGCATGATGCG
>NZ_DATAGM010000320.1:0-1777 GCF_036263695.1 Phenylobacterium sp. | reverse complement strand
TCGGCGCCTTCCTCGATGTAGAGGCGCTGCACCTGCTTGCCCTTCGGCCCCGTCTGGAGGGTCACCAGCACCCGGCCCAGCATCTCCTGGGCGTTGGCGCGGACCTCGTCCACCGACTTGACCACCCGCACCCCGCCCTTGGCGTCGGGGCCGAGTCCCTCGAAGCGGCCCTTGCCGCGGCCGCCTGCGTGAATTTGGCTTTTGACGACGTAAACCGGCCCGCCGAGCTTCTCCGCCGCCTGGGCGGCTTCCTCTGGGGTGAAGGCCGGATAGCCGCGCGGGACCGCCACGCCGAACTCCGCGAGGACGGCTTTGGCTTGGTGCTCGTGAATGTTCATGAGGCCGCGGGGTTGCGAATGAGGGGATGGCCCGCCCTCGTTGGCAGGCGGGGCGCGTTATAGGCGCCCCGCCGCAGGGTGGCAACCGCGCTTGGCCATAACCTGCGCCCCTAGCTGAAGAACACGTTCCAGAGCAGCCGTCCGGGCAGGAAGGCGAAGCCGCCGGCGACGATCATGCCGCCGAGATAGACGCTCGTCATGATCCGGGAGTGGCGGCGCACGTCGTGGCGGTGCGCGGCCCAGATCGCGGTCGGAAGGCCCACGAGGGTGATCACCGACAGCAGGTGGATGGGGCTGAACCAGCCGTCGATGACGGTGCGGATGAAGAACGAGCTGAGCGCCGCCGCCATCATCGCCAGGGACCATGTCCAGCCCAGCGCGCGGTGCGCGGTCGTGCCCTTGGGACCGAGCAGCTGCCAGGCGCCGACGCCCAGCGCCAGGACCACGGCGGCCAGGTGGATCTGGATGGCCAGGCCCGCTTGCCCGATCAGCTCGAAACGGGGTGGCCGGCCCGTCGCCGCGCCGGCCGCCGCCGTGAGCGAAAGAACCGCGGCGCCGAGGATCGAAAGCCGGATGGCCCAGGGCCGCTGCGGGGCCGGCGTGGCTTGGATCGAAGTCATGGATCGTCTCCGGGAGGAAGCGGTCCGGATATGCCCCCGGCGTTTTCGTCCCGCCGCTGCGTCTTCACGAACCGCCGCGGCGGCTGCGTGAGGCGGAGCGGGGCGCCGTTGACGCTTCGCCAACGGCGGCCAATCTGAGGCTCGCAACAGGGGAATCGGCGTGGCGGATGAGGATGCAGGCAGGCGGTGGAGTCCATACGACAGCCCCGCCGGCTGGGCGCGGGGCCTGGCGCTGGCCGCCGCCGTCGGCCTGTTCCTGGCCTTCTCAGGCGCGTTCGGAACGGGCGAAGCCCCGGCCGCGCGCCGTTATCCCTACTGGCTCTTGCTGCTGCTGACCGGGGCGCTCTGGGGCCCGTTCGTCTCGCGGCTGTTCTTCCGGCCCGGGCAGCCGCGGACCCAGGTGTGGCTGCGCGTGCTCGCGGTCGCGCTAGTGCTGGCCGCCACCCTGACGGGGTTCGTGGCCCTCGCCACGGCCCTCATGCTCGGCGAGCAGATGCCGCTCACGCGCCTACCGTGGCTGTTCTGCGCGGTGCTGGTGATCTCGGGAGCGATGACGGCCCTCAACGTGCTGATCTCGGCGCCGCGCAGCCCGCCGGCGGCGGCCGGGTCGTCGCCCGCGCCGGCGCCGCCCAAATTCCTCGAGCGGCTGCCGCTGAAGCTTCGCGGCGCGGAGGTGTGGGCCGTGGAGGCTGAAGACCACTACCTGCGCCTGCACACCTCTAAAGGCCAGGACCTGATCCTGATGCGGCTGTCGGACGCCATCAACGAGCTGGCCGGAATCGAGGGCGCCCGGGTGCACCGCTCCTGGTGGGTGGCGCG
>NZ_DATAGM010000319.1:0-3799 GCF_036263695.1 Phenylobacterium sp. | reverse complement strand
GCTGCGGCGCAGCCGAAGCGTCGGTACCGGGCAACGGTGGCCGCGGGCGTCGACAACGATCTCCGGGTCGGGCATCCCGGCTCCATAGGGCGCCTGGCGCCCAGGCCCAAGGGCCCCGTGCAGCCAAGCTTCGAGCTGGTGCGTTCACAACCAAAGCAGGGGATTCAGCGCCGGGAAGCCTTCATGTCCGAGACGATCTTCGAGACACGCGTGCCTGCGCGCCTGGACCGGCTGCCGTGGAGCCGGTTCCATTGGCTGGTCGTCTTCGCGCTCGGCGTCACCTGGATCCTGGACGGCCTCGAAGTGACCCTGGTGGGCTCGCTGTCGCCCGCCATTCGCGCCGAGAGCGGCCTCGGCCTCACCGCCCAGCAGATCGGCCTGGCCGGCAGCGCCTACATCGCCGGCGCGGTGCTGGGGGCCGTGGTGTTCGGCCGGCTCACCGACCGCTTCGGCCGGCGAAAGCTCTTCACCATCACCGTCGGCGTCTACCTGGTCGCCACCATCCTCACCGGCTTCTCCTGGGACTTCTACTCCTTCCTGGTGTTCCGGTTTCTCACCGGCGCGGGGATCGGCGGGGAATACGGGGCGGTGAACTCGGCCATCGACGAGCTGATCCCGGCCAGGCGCCGGGGGCAGGTGGCGCTGGCCATCAACGGCAGCTTCTGGGTAGGCGCGGCGCTCGGCGCCCTCAGCTCCGTGGTTGTCCTGGACCCCAATGTCATCGATCCCGCGCTTGGGTGGCGGCTGGCCTTCGTGGTCGGGGGCCTGCTGGCGCTGATCATCATCTGGGTGCGCCGGTTCATCCCCGAGAGCCCGCGCTGGCTGATGACCCACGGGCGCCACGAGATCGCCGAAGAGATCGTCACCGGGATCGAGGAGTCGGTGGCGCGGCGGCACGGCCCGCTGGAGCCGGTCGAACACCTGCCGCCGATCCGCCTGCACCGGCGCGGCCACACGCCGTGGAGCCAGATCTTCCACACCCTCTTCCGCCGCCACCCGGAGCGGACCTTCCTGGGCGTCGTGCTGATGGCCACCCAGGCCTTTTGCTACAACGCGATATTTTTCACCTACGCGCTTATCCTCACTGACTTTTATGACATCCCGGCCTCCAGCATTGGCTGGTTCATGCTGCCCTTCGCGGCGGGCAACTTCCTGGGCCCGCTGCTGCTGGGGCGGCTGTTCGACACCATCGGCCGGCGCAAGATGATCAGCGCCACCTACGCGCTGGCCGGGGTGCTGCTGTGCGTCACCGGCTGGTTGTTCAGCGAGGGGCTGCTGACGGCGGTGGCGCAGACGGCGGCCTGGACGGTGATCTTCTTCTTCGCCTCGGCGGCGGCCAGCGCCGCCTATCTGACGGTGGGCGAGTTGTTCCCGCTGGAGACCCGGGCCATCACCATCTCGCTGTTCTACGCCTTCGGCACCCTGCTGGGCGGGGTGGCCGGCCCGTGGCTGTTCGGCTTCCTGATCGACACCGGCGAGCGCTCACAGATCCTGATCGGCTATCTGATCGGCGGCGGGCTGATGCTGCTGGCGGCCGTCGTGGAGCTGTGGCTCGGCGTGGCCGCCGAAGGCCGCTCGCTCGAGGAGGTCTCCAGCCCGCTCTCGCAGGTGCTGGAGGACGTGCCCTAGGCGGACGGGGGCCGCGCCAGGGCCTAAGAGTGCGTCGCCACCGGTTTCCTGCTCATTTTGGTGCGGCCAGGCCCTGCCTTGGCCCAAATTGCGCTATCACCTCACCACAAGTTTGAAGCTGCGCCTTGAGTCCTGCTGAAGCCGACATGCCCGAGCCTCGCCCGGCGCCGCGAAAGCCGCGCCGGATCGGGCTGTTGTGGCTGGCAGTTGCGGCGGTGCTGGCGCTCCTCGTGCTGATGCTCGCCATCGCCTACCTGGCCCGGAGGGACCTGGCGCGGAACGCCCTGTCCGACTGGCTGGAGGAGCGGGGCGTCGCCTCCCAGATCGAGATCGAGAAGTTCGGCCCGACCGGCGCGGTGGCGCGGATCAGGGTGGGCACGCCGGGCGATCCGGAGTTCACCGTCGAGCGGGCGGAGATCGAATACGGCCTTCTGGGCCTCTGGTCCGGCGACCCCTTTGTCGAGGTGCGGCGGGTGCGGCTGGTCCGGCCGATCGTTCGCGGCTCCTGGCGGGACGGCAAGCTCAGCTTTGGAGCCCTGGACCCGCTCATCGAGGAATTCAGCAAGCGCCCGCCGCGCCCCGACGCCCGCCGGCCGTTGATCCTCGTCGAGGATGGGCTGGTCGGGCTCGACACCGAATATGGCCTGGCCCGGTTGCGCGGCGATGCACGCATCGAGGACAACAAGCTGAGGAGCCTGGAGGCGCGCCTGGCGCCCGTGGCGGCCAAGGCGGCCGGCGTCGACCTGGCGGTGCGCGGCGGCGAGATCAGCCTGAAGACGACCGGCGACCGCGTCGCCTTCTCCGTCGGCGCCATCCTCGGAGAGGTCAAAGGGAAGGGTCTGGCCGCCGAGGAGAGTTTCCTGCGGCTGAACGGCGAGGGACCTTATCCCGACCTGGAAAAACGCCGTGGCGACGGGGCTTTGTCGCTGACTCTTACGGGCGGGTCGCGGCAGTTCGAGTGGGCCGGCGCGCGGACCGGGGGCGGCGAGTTCACCGCCCGCTTCAACGGCCGTTCGGCCGGCTGGCTGGACGACCTGTCGATCGGCGGACGGGGGACCTTCGAGGCGCATGCGGAGACCGGATCCGCCGCCGGCGCGTCCGTGCAGCGCATTTCGATCGAAGGCGAAGCGCCCACCTTGATCTGGACCCGCACCGGACCGGATCGGCTGAACGGCCAGGGGCGGCTATCCGCCAGCGTCGGCGAGCTGGTGCAGGGCGACCTGCGGCTGCGCGACGTGGCGGCGAACTTCCGCGGCTCGGCTGCGGGCGGGGTCGAGCAGGCGGCGCGGCTGCATCTCACCGGGTCGGCCTCGGCGCGCGGCGCCTGGACGGGCCTCGGGCGCATCGAGGCGGCCGACGATCCGGGCATCGCCGCGCTCAAGCGCACCCTGGGCGGGTTCGATCTGCGGGCGCCCGCCGTCAGCCTCGACCAGACCGGAGGGGGCCTCGTGGTCGCGTTGGGCGCGCCGGCGAGGCTGGTCGGGGCCGGCGGCGGTCAGCTCGCTTTGACCCCAAGGGCCGGCCGACCGGTCTACGACGACGGCGCCGGCGCCTTCGTGCTTCGGGCCAGCGGCGGGGGCCTGCCGCAGGCCGAGTTCGCGGTAGACCGCTACACGGCCGGCGCGGCCGGTTTCGTCGCCCAAGGTCGGGGCCGCATCGATGGCGACTTCCTGCTGTTCCGAGGAGCCGAGCTGCAGCTGACCGGCGCGCTTCGGGCCCGGGATGGGGCGATCAGCGTGACTTCCCGCGGCTGCAGGCCGGTCCGCGCCGAGCGGCTGGAGCTGGGCGAAAACGACGTGCACGACGTCAGCGGTCAGTTCTGCGCCACCGCAGCGCCGCTGCTCACGATGGACGATGGCGCCTGGCGGGTTCGAGGGGCGATCCGAGACGGCTCGGCCGCGGCGCCCTTCCTTGAGACGCGGTTCACCGGCGGGGCCGGCAGCCTGGACGTGGGCGGCCGGGGCGAGGCCCTGACGCTGCGGGCGGGCATCCAGACCGTCCAGGTGATCGACACCGTCGCGCCATTGCGGTTCCACCCGGTCCGCATGAGCGGCGAGGCCAACGCCTCGCGCGGGCTGTGGAGCGGCCGTTTCGACCTGACGACGCCCGCCGGCCACGCCCTCGGACAGGCCGTGCTGCGCCACGAGGACGCCACCGAGAGCGGCTCCTT
>NZ_DATAGM010000318.1:0-4173 GCF_036263695.1 Phenylobacterium sp. | reverse complement strand
GTTCCGGGTGGTGTCGTTGCCGCCGATGATCAGCAGCACGACGTTGCCGTGGTATTCGTGGATGTCCATGCCGCGGGTGGCCTCCCCGTGGGCCAGCATGGAGATCAGGTCGAAGGCCGGCTCGGCGTTGATCCGCTCGTTCCACAGCTCGGTGAAGGCGGCGAAGCACTCCTCGCCCTCGCGGCGCTTCTGCTCCCAGCTGGTCACCGGGCCATGGCCGGGGGCGTTGGTGAAGATGTCGGACCAGTGGGTCAGCTGGCGGCGCTTCTCGAACGGATAGTCGAAAAGCGTGGCCAGGGTCATGGCCGTCAGCTCTTTCGAAACCAGGTCGACCCAGTCGAATTCCTCTCCGATCGGCAGCGCGTCGAGGATCTGGCCCGCCCGCTCGCGGATCACGGGGGCCATGCGGTGCAGGTTGGCGGGGGCCACGGCCGGGCTGACCGTCTTGCGCTGCACGTCGTGCTTTGGCGGGTCCATGGAGATGAAGCTGGGCCGCGTCGGCCGCCCCGCCGTCTGGGCCTTGGACTCCAGGCTCTGCAGGGTGATCCCGTCGGCGGAGGAGAAGACCTCGTGGTTGGTGTCCACCGCCATGATGTCCTGGTAGCGGGTCACAGACCAGAACGGGCCGTAGGCGCCGTCGGGCGTGAAGTGCACCGGAGCCTCGTTCCGCAGCCGCTCGAAGTAGGGCCACATGGCGTCCTGGGCGAACAGCTCCGGCTGGGCCGGATTCAGCGTCTCCAGCGGCTCGGCGTAGGCGCGGGCGCGGATGTCGCGCCGAAGGTCGATGGAACCGTCGCTCATGGGTCGTCTCTCATCCCGTTCGGGGCCGGCTCACTTGGGCCGGCGCACTCAATCGCTCGATGGCGCCCGTCCAAACGTCGTTTTGCAAGCGCCGAAGCGAGACCCCCTCAGTGCAGGACGCGGCGCAGGATGTGGGACAGCGCCTCCACCGAGTAGGGTTTGCGCAGCAACTCGAAGCCCTGGGCCCCCTGGTCCGCCAGGGTGTCGCTGTAGCCGGTGGTGAGCACAATCGGCACGGTCGGCCAGCGCTTGCGCAGCTCGGCGGCGAGCTCGACGCCGCTCATCCCGGGCATCACCACATCGGAGAACACCAGGTCGAAGGCCCCATCGTTCTCCAGCCGCTCCAGGGCCTCGGCGGCGTGCGAGGCCCAGACCGTCTCGTAGCCGAAGTCGTGCAGCAGCTGGCGGGCGAACTCGCCGACCGACGCGTTGTCCTCCACCACCAGAATGCGGGCGCGGCGCGAGGCCGGACCCAGGGCGCCCGCCCTGGCCGGCGCCGGGCCGGCGTCCGGCTGCTTGTCTGTGAGAGGGAGATAGAGGGTGAAGGTCGCCCCTTCGCCCGGGGCGCTCTCGACCGCGACCTCACCGCCTGACTGCTTGGCGAACCCGTAGACCTGCGACAGGCCAAGGCCCGTGCCCTTGCCGACCTCCTTGGTGGTGAAGAAGGGCTCGAAGATGCGCTCCACCTGGTCGCCGGGGATCCCGTGGCCGGTGTCCGCGACCGAGACGGCGACGAACTCCCCGCCGCCGCGGCGGGAGGCCCGCGGCACGTGGTAGGCTCGCCGCAGGCCGATGGTCAGCCGGCCCTCGCCATCCATGGCGTCGCGCGCGTTCACCGCCATGTTGATCAGCGCGGTCTCGAACTGGCTGCGGTCGGCCTCGATGTAGCAGGCCGCGTCGGTCAGCTCGGTCTCCACCCGGATGCGCGAGCCCACCACGCTGTGGATCATCCGGGTGATCTCGCGGATCCGCTCGGCGACGTCGAACACCACCGGCTTCAGCGCCTGGCGGCGGGCGAAGCTCAGCAGCTGGCTGGTCAGCTCGGCGGCCCGGTCGGCGGTGTCGGAGATGGCGTCCACATAGCGGCGACGCTTGGTCTCCTCCAGGTCGTGGCGGCGCAGCAGGTCGGCCGACGAGCGGATGATGGTCAGAAGGTTGTTGAAGTCGTGGGCGATGCCGCCGGTCAGCTGGCCGATGGCCTCCATCTTCTGCGACTGGCGCAGCTGTTCCTGGGCCAGCTTCAGCTCGCTGATGTCGCGGCCCTCGGCGACCAGCCAGAGGACCTGGCCGGCCTCGTCGGTCACCGGCTTCAGGCTGAAGTCGACGGTCGCGACAACCGTCCCGGCGCCGCGCATCACATGTTCCTCGCGCACCACCTGACCGGCGGCCGCCCGCCGAATGCCGCTCTCGATGGCGGCTTGAAGCTCGGGATTGTCGCGCATGGGAGACGCCAGCCAGAACGGCCGCCCGACGATGTCGGCAGGCCGGATCTGGCTCCAGCGCAGCGCGGTCTGATTGACCTCGACGACCAGGCCCTCCGGCGTCAGCAGAGCCATGAACTGCAGCGCGGAATCGAAGATGCCGCGGAACCGGCGCTCGCTCTCTGCGAGCTCGGCGGTCCGCGCGGCGACCTGGCGCTCCAGCGTCTCGTTGAGTTCACGCAGCGCCTGCTCGTTGGCCTGCAGCGCGGCCTGGGCGCTCTTGAGTCCGGTGACGTCCTGCACCAGCGAATAGAAGCCCAGCACCCGGCCGTCCGGCGCCCGGTGGGGAATGTGCTCGACGAGGGTCGTCAGAACCTCCTCGCCGCGCGGGAACTCGACCTCGTAGGTGACGTGCTCCCCGGCAAGGGCGCGGGCGACGAAGGGCCGCCGGTCCTTGTAGAGCGCCTCGCCGAAAACCTCGGTCAGGGTGCGGCCGATGATCTGCTCACGCGGGCGCCGGAAGCGGCCCTCGTAGGCGGCGTTGGCGAACCGGAACCGCTCCTCCGCGTCCACGTAGGAGATCAGCACCGGCATGGCGTCGGTGATGTCGCGCAGGCGCGCCTCGCTGGCCGCCAGCGCCTCCTCCGCCTGCTTTCGTGCGGTCACGTCAGAGAACAGGATGGCCAGCCCGCCGCCGGCCATCGGCGCGGCGTGGATCTCGATGGTGCGGCCCGGCGCGACCACTGAGGGGAAGTCGAATTCGGCCGGCTCGCCGCTGGCGACGACCGCTTCGAGCTTGCTCTGGATCTCCGTGCCCCTGGCGACGGAGATGACGTCCCAGAGCTGGCGGCCCAGGACCTCCTCGCGCGGCCGGCCGAAGAACTTCTCGCAGGCGGCGTTGAAGAGGACGAACCGCCAGTCGGCGTCGACCGCGAAGAAGCCGTCGTTGGTGCTCTCCAGCACCAGCCGCAGCTGCGCCTCGGTGGTGTCTAGCCGCGCCTTGGCGAGCAGCTCGTCCTCCAGGTCGCGGAACAGGATGCAGATGCCGCCGTCGGCTGTCGGCTTCAGGGTCGCAGCGACCGAGCGGTCGACGGCCATGGATCGGGTGCGGATCTCGATCGGCCGCCGCTCGCGCATCACGTCCTGGTGCGCCTGCCAGAAGTCGCTGCCCACGGCGTGCGGGAACAGCTCCCAGACGTTGAGGCCCAGCAGCTGGTCGCGGCTGCGGCCGGTGATGCGTTCGACGTGGCGGTTGACGTAGGTGAAGCGCCAACCGGAGGACAGCGCATAGAAGCCGTCGCTGATCGCTTCGAGCAGGTCGAAGGCGTCGACCGGCGGCCGGCGGATGTCCGCCCCGCCCATCTCGGAAACCTCGCCGCCGTCTTGCGCCACACCCCAGCCTTACCTTGGCACGCCGCCTGTTGATAGGGCGGCGCTAATTCAACGCAGTTGGGTGGTTATCAGCGCCAGGCGCGCGGAAATCTCCATCGCCGGAACCTCAACGAGGTCGAATCCGAACCGGCGGTAGACCGCCCTGTGCGTGCGCTCGAAGGCCAGCGCGTCCTCGAAGCTGATGCGTCGGATCGGGGTGGGCTCTATGAAACCCAGGTTGCGGATGAAGAAGACGCGGGGCTCGAACGCGCACTCGGCCGCGAGGCGCTCGGCCTCACGCGACAGGCCCGGCGAGAGCGGCCGGCAGAGGTGCTCGGCGAGCGCGATGGTGCAGAAAATGGAGCGGTCGTGGATTTGGACGCCGGGCACGGCCGAAGCGTCCTGCAGGCGCTGGGCCTGCAGCTGCGCGATCGCGTCCAGGAAGTCGGGCTCGAGATGCGGATGCGCGATCCCGCGAGCCAGCATCCGCGCGTTCACCTCAGTCGCGGCCTCCTCGATGACGGGGAAGCCGCGGGCGGCGAGCGCGCGGATCAGGGTCGTCTTGCCCGCGCCGGGCGTG
>NZ_DATAGM010000317.1:0-7327 GCF_036263695.1 Phenylobacterium sp. | reverse complement strand
CAGCCACACCACGTCGACGAAGTGCCAGTACCAGGCCGCCGCCTCGAAGCCGAAGTGCTTCTGCGGCGTGAACTGGCCGGCCATCAGGCGCAGCAGGCAGACGATCAGGAACAGGGTCCCGATCAGCACGTGGAAGCCGTGGAAGCCCGTGGCCATGATGAAGGTCGAGCCGTACAGCGTCGCGTTGGCCGCCTCCTCCGAGTAGAAATAGTCGTGCGAGAAGATGTGGTAGTACTCGTACGCCTGGATGGCCGTGAACAGCACGCCGAGCGCGACGGTCAGGGCCAGCGCCAGCTTGGCGCCCTTGCGGTCGCCGACCTGCAGCGCGTGGTGGGCCCAGGTGACGGTGGTGCCCGACAGCAAGAGGGTCAGGGTGTTGACCAGCGGCAACTCCCAGGCCGGCACGGTGTGCACGCCGTGCGGCGGCCAGGTGGCCCAGGCGGTGCGGACCTCCTCGATGGCGGACAGCGTCCGGAACTCATTGAAGAGCGCCATCTCGAAGAACATCCAGAACCAGGCGACGAAGAACATCACCTCCGAGGCGATGAACAGCACCATCCCGTAGCGCAGGCCGATGCCCACGACGGGGGTGTGGTCGCCCTGGCGGGATTCCTTCACCACGTCCCGCCACCAGCCGAACATCGTGTAGAGCACGCCGGCGAAGCCGATGAAGAACATCACCGGCGACTTCTCGAGCCCGAAGGCGCCCTTCATCCAGACGACCGCGCCGATGGCCATGATCGTTGCGGCGACCGAGCCGATCAGCGGCCAGGGGCTGGGGTTGACCAGGTGGTAGTCGTGCTTGACGCCTTCGGCCATGTCGCTCGTGGTCCTGTCTTCTTAAGCGGCGGCGGTGTTCGCGCCGGTGCTATAGCCCCGCATCCGCCGATCCGCCAAGGGGCGAAGCCGGCGCAACCTGTTGCAGTTGAGCGGTTTTGCTGCCCTTCGCGGCCGGCGGGCTCGGGAAGTAGGTGTAGGAAAGGGTGATTTCGCTCTTTCCGCGGGTCTCGAAGTCCTCCGCGTACTCGGGATCGACGAAGTAGATCATCGGAAACTCAACCGTCTGGCCCGGCTGGATCGTCTGGTCGGAGAAGCAGAAGCACTCGAGCTTGCGGAAGTAGGGGCCGGCCTGCTCGGGCACGACGTTGTAGACCGCACGGCCGGTGATCGGCCGGTCCGAGGTGTTGGTCACCTTGAAGAAGGCGGTCCCGGTCTCGCCGATTCGCAGGGTCTGGCTGACCTGCTCGGCCTCGAAGTCCCACGGCAGGTCGCCCCGCACGTTGGTGTCGAAGTGGATCAGCAGGGTCTTGTCCAGCACCTTGGTGGGGGCGGCGTCGGCCTTCATCACCGTCCCGTCGAAGCCGGTCAGCTGGCAGAAGGCGCGATAGGCCGGCACCGCGGCGTAGGCCGCCCCGACCATCAGGACGAGCCCGCCGATGCAGGCGGCCGCGACGCGGCGATTGCGGCGCCTGGAGAGGTCAGAGGGGCCGGTCGAGGACATTGGCGCCGAGACGGACAATGGTGACGAGGAAGACGAGCACGACGAACAGCAGCAGGCCGAGCGCCAGGGCGATGTTGCGGCCCCGCCGGGCCTTGGCGTCGCGTTCGCTCTCGTTGGCCGGATCGGTCATGGCTCAGGCCAGGCCCGGCAGCTGGACCAGCCGCTCAGCCAGGATGCTGGCGAACAGCAGGGTCAGGTAGAGGATGGAGAAGGCGAACAGGTTACGCGCGTCCTTGGCGCCGGCCTTCACGTCATAGAGGCCGTCGTCGTTGCGCACCTTGGGGGCATCGCCCGCCTTGCTGCGCAGGACCCGCCAAGCCAGCACCAGGAACACCGCCCCGCCCAGGGCCGAGACGGCCAGGTAGAGCGCGCCGCCGAGGCCCGTGAGCACCGGAGCCAGGCACAGGGGCACGAGCAGCAGGCTGTAGAGGAAGATCTGCTTGCGGGTCGCCGCCGCCCCGGCCACGACCGGCAGCATCGGCACGCCCGCCTTCTCGTAATCCTCACTGGTGTAGAGCGACAGGGCCCAGAAGTGCGGCGGGGTCCAGAAGAAGATGATCGCCACCAGCAGCCAGGCGTCCAGCGGCGCAGATCCCGCCGCCGCGGCCCAGCCGATGGCCGGCGGCAGCGCCCCGGCCAGCCCGCCGATGACGATGTTCTGGGCGGTGCTGCGCTTCAGCCACATGGTGTAGACGACCGCGTAGAAGAAGATGGTGAAGGCCAGCAGGCCGGCGGCCAGCCAGTTCACCGCCACCGCCATGAACAACACCGACAGCAGGGACAGGACGACGCCCAGCGCCAGGGCGTCGGAGCCCTGCACCCGGCCGGCCGGCACCGGGCGGCTGCGGGTGCGGCGCATCTTGGCGTCGATGTCGGCGTCGTACCACATGTTCAGCGCCGCCGACGCTCCGGCCCCGACCGCGATGCAGAGGATCGCGACCGCGCCCAGCAGCGGATGGATCGGCGCGTCGGCGGCGATCATCCCGGTGAAGGCGGTGAAGATCACCAGCGACATGACCCGCGGCTTCAGGAGCCGCACGTAGTCCTGCCATGTGGCGGGCGCGCGGGCCTGGGAAAGCGTGGAGGTCATGGACATCAGAGTACTCGATAAGCCGAGGGTGCGCGGACGTTTCCGGCCCGCGCACCCCAAGGGGTCTTAAGATCCGCCGGCGCTAGTGCTGCGCGTCGGGACGCACCACCGGCAGCTCGTTGAACTGGTGGAACGGCGGCGGAGAGGACAGGGTCCATTCCAGCGTCGTCGCGCCCTCGCCCCACGGATTGGCCTCGGCCTTGCGGCGGAAGATCATCGCGTCAAGCAGGACCACCAGGAACACGCCCACGCCCACCAGGGTGACGGCGTAGCCGAGCGAGGAGACCCAGTTCCACAGGGTGAAAGCCTCCGGGTAGTCGACATAGCGCCGCGGCATGCCCTGCAGGCCCAGGAAGTGCTGCGGGAAGAAGATCAGGTTCACCCCGATGAAGGTGATCCAGAAGTGCACGGCGCCCAGCCACTCGCGGTACTTCACGCCGAAGATCTTCTCGAACCAGTAGTAGAAGCCGGCGAAGATCGCGAAAACGGCGCCCAGGCTCAGCACGTAGTGGAAGTGGGCCACCACGTAGTAGGTGTCGTGCAGGCTGTAGTCGATGCCGGCGTTGGCCAGCACCACGCCGGTGACGCCGCCCACGGTGAACAGGAAGATGAAGCCGATCGCCCACAGCATGGGCGTCTTGAAGTCGATCGACCCGCCCCACATCGTCGCGATCCAGCTGAACACCTTCACGCCCGTGGGCACGGCGATGACCATGGTTGCGGCCACGAAGTAGGCGCGCAGGTTGATGCCCATGCCGACCGTGTACATGTGGTGCGCCCACACGATGAAGCCGACGAAGCCGATCGCCACCATGGCGTAGGCCATGGCCAGGTAGCCGAACACCGGCTTCTTCGAGAAGGTCGACACGATGTGGCTGATGATGCCGAAGCCGGGCAGGATCAGGATGTAGACCTCTGGGTGGCCGAAGAACCAGAACAGGTGCTGGTACATGATCGGGTCGCCGCCGCCCGCCGGGTTGAAGAAGGCGGTGCCGAAGTTGCGGTCGGTCAGCAGCATGGTGATGGCGCCGGCCAGCACCGGAAGCGACAGCAGCAGCAGGAAGACGGTGACCAGCACCGACCACACGAACAGCGGCATCCGGTGCAGGGTCATGCCCGGCGCGCGCATGTTGAAGATGGTGGTGATGAAGTTGATGGCGCCGAGGATCGAGCTGGCGCCGGCCAGGTGGACCGACAGGATGGCGAAATCCATCGCCGGCCCGGCGTGGCCGATGGTCGACAGCGGCGGATAGAGCGTCCAGCCGCCGCCGAAGCCGCGGCCCGGCCCGCCGTCGGCGAACATCGAAAGCAGCAGCAGCACCCAGGCGGCCACCAGCAGCCAGAACGAGATGTTGTTCATCCGCGGGAAGGCCATGTCCGGCGCGCCGATCATCAGCGGCACGAACCAGTTGCCGAACCCGCCGATCATCGCCGGCATGACCATGAAGAAGATCATGATCAGGGCGTGACCGGTGACGACCACGTTGTAGCCGTGCTTGGAGGCCTCCACGAGGCCGAGCTTGGCCAGCAGGCTGCCCTCGGTGAACACCTGAATGCCCGGTTCGGCGAGCTCCCAGCGGATCAGGCCCGACAGGGCGCCGCCCACCAGGCCCGCCATGATGGCGAACAGCAGGTAGAGGGTCCCGATGTCCTTGTGGTTGGTCGAGAGGAACCAGCGGACGAGGAAGCCCGGCTTATGGTCGTGGTCGGCGTGAGCGGCGGCGTGAGCCATCTGACTTTAAGTCCTGCAGACTATTTCGCGGCGGGCGCAACCGGCGCCGCGGGAGCGGCGGCGGCAGGCGCGGCGGGAGTGGAGGCGGCGGGAGCCGGAGCGCCCGCGGGAGCAGCGGCGCCGGCGGCGGGCGCGGCGGCCGCCGCCGAGGCGGCGTCGGCCTGCGCATCCAGGGTGGTGGCGGTCGGCGCCGGCGCCTTGCCGGATTTGGTGGCCACCCAGGCGTCGAATTCCGCCTGCGTCACGACCTTTACCTCGATCGGCATGAAGGCGTGGTCGACACCGCACAGCTCGCGGCAGTTGCCGTAGTATGTGCCCACCCTGTCAGCCTTGAACCAGGTCTCGTTGACCCGCCCCGGAACCGAGTCGGCGATGATCCCGAAGGCCGGAATGGCGAAGGCGTGGATCACGTCCGCGCCGGTGGTCAGCACCCGGACGACCTTGCCCTCGGGGACGACGATCGGCTCGGTGACGGCCAGGCGATAGGGCACGCCGCGGGCCTTGGCGTCCTCTTCCGGCAGCATGTTGGAGATGTATTCGCTGATCCCATGGTCCGGGTACTCGTAGCCCCAGTACCACTGGTAGCCGGTGGCCTTCACCGTCACGTCGGCGCGCGGCATGTCGTGGTAGGCGAACAGCAGCCGGAACGAGAAGATGGCGATGAACATCAGGATCATCACCGGCAGCACGGTCCAGACGATCTCGACCGGGGTGTTGTGGCTCCAGCGGGCCGGAGTCGGGTTGGCGCGCTTGTTGAAGCGCACGATCACCCAGATCAGCAGGCCGAGCACCAGCAGGCAGATGGCGGTGATGATCGGCATCAGCACCGCATCATGGAAGAAGTGGGCCTGGTGCTTCAGCGGCGAGGCCGCCGGCTGCAGGCCGATGCCGCCGGGCGTGGGTTGGCCCAGCAAGTCTTCGGCGAAAGCGGCGCCGGCGAAGGTCGCCATCGCAACGCTTGCGGCCGCCCCAGCCGCCAGCGTCCGGATCCCCTGAAACCTCGACTTCATGTCCCCTCGGTCTCTTCGGCCGCGCGTCCCAGATGCGAGACGATTCTCCCGGCCATACGAACGTAGGGGCCGCGCGGAACAAGTCCCCGGCCCTTCGCGGGCGTCCATACGCGCCTTCCCCAGGATTGCCAAGGCGGTAGGCTGCACTCGCCTTGCGACGGCTTGACCTTCGTCGCGGCGGCCCCCTCGGAACCGGCGGCCGCGTCCGAGGATTGGCGCGGAAACGGCGACCGGCGTTCGGCTTTGTCGGTCGGTCGCGAACCTGTCCGCCGCGGGTGACGCGGGCCATTCGAGCGCCTATCTCTAGGCTCTCCAGCAAAGAGAAGACCGGCCCATGAACGCCCACGCCTCCGCTCCCTCGATCCTGGCCTCCTCCGGCGTCGACGCCGAGCGGGCCCGCGGCCTGCTGGGCGAGGCGCTCGCCGGGGCGGACGACGGCGAGCTGTTCGTCGAGCGCAGCGAGAGCGAGGCCTTCCTGTTCGACGACGGCCGGCTGAAGTCGGCCGCCTACGACGCCACCGAGGGCTTCGGCCTGCGAGTGGTGGCGGGCGAGACCGCCGGCTACGCCCATTCCAGCGAGATCTCCGAAGGCGCCATCGCCCGCGCCGCTCAGTCCGCGGCGCTGGCCAAGCGCGGCTACCAGGGCGTCGCCGCCGAGCCGCCCCGGGCGACCAACGAAAAGCTCTACGGCGAAGACAACCCCCTCGCCTCCCCCGACTTCTCCGAAAAGGTGTCCCTGCTCCAGGAGATCGACGCCTGGGCGCGGGGCCGCGACCCGCGGGTGGTGCAGGTGATGGCGTCACTGGCCGGCGAGCGGCGCACAGTGGAGATCCTGCGAGCCGACGGACGGCTGATTCGCGACGTCCGTCCGCTGTGCCGGATCAACGTTCAAGTCACCGTCGAACGTGAGGGCCGGCGCGAGAGCGGCTCCTCCGGCGCGGGCGGCCGGGCCGGCTTCGAGACCTGGATCACCGCCGACCGCTGGCGCGAACAGGTGGACGAGGCTCTGCGCCAGGCGCTGGTCAACCTCGACGCCGTCCCCTGCCCGGCGGGCGAGATGGACGTGGTGCTCGGCCCCGGCTGGAACGGCGTGCTGCTGCACGAGGCGGTCGGCCACGGCCTGGAAGGCGACTTCAACCGCAAGGGCACCTCGGCCTTCTCCGGCCGCATCGGCGAGCGCGTCGCTGCGCCCGGCGTCACGGTCTTCGACGACGGCTCCATCGCCGGCCGCCGCGGCTCGCTGACCGTCGACGACGAGGGCACGCCCACGGAGCGCACCATCCTGATCGAGGACGGCGTGCTGGTCGGCTACATGCACGACCGGATGAGCGCCCGGCTGATGGGTCTGAAGGCCACCGGCAACGGCCGGCGCCAGTCCTACGCCCACCTGCCGATGCCGCGGATGACCAACACCGCGATGATGGGCGGTCAGCACAAGCGGGAGGAGATGATCGCCTCCACCAAGCGCGGCCTCTATTGCGCCAATTTCGGCGGCGGTCAGGTGGACATCACCAACGGCAAGTTCGTCTTTCAATGCACCGAGGCCTACCTGATCGAGGACGGCAAGGTGACCACTCCGTTGAAGGGCGCGACCCTGATCGGCGACGGCCCCTCGGCGCTGACCCGCGTCACCATGATCGGCGACGACTTCGACTTCGACCCGGGCATCGGCGTGTGCGGCAAGTCGGGCCAGAGCGTCCCGGTCGGCGTGGGCCAGCCGTCGCTGAAGCTGACCGGCCTGACGGTGGGCGGGACGAGCCTGTAGGCAAGTACCTGTCCGAAATTTAATCCACCTTTCCGGAATTTAATTGGCGAAGCTTGTCGCCTGCGGGTCCTCTCCGCGCGGGAGAGGTTACATTGCTCGTTACATCCATGATCGCCGCGGCGCTGGCCGCCGCCGCCCCTGAGGCCGCAGCCGACGCCCAGGCGAGCGAACCCACAGCCGCGACCGCGCCGGCGGTGATCAGCTATGGGCCGGAATTCTTCACCAGCTT
>NZ_DATAGM010000316.1:0-18856 GCF_036263695.1 Phenylobacterium sp. | reverse complement strand
CGGTAACCCGGGGTGATGAAGATCGAGGTGTCCCCGGAGAACGGCGCTAGCTCTCCGCCGGCCGCGGCGGACTCTAGCAACCTGAGCGAGGTGGTGCCGACGCAGACGATCCGGCCGCCGGCGGCGCGGGTGGCGTTGATCTCCGCGGCCGTGCGCGCATCCACCTCGCCGGTCTCAGCGTGCATCCGGTGCTCGGCGACGACCTCGGTCTTCACCGGCAGGAAGGTGCCCGCCCCCACGTGCAGGGTGACGAAGGACAGGTCCACGCCGGACCCGCGCAGGGCCGCCAGCAGCGGCTCGGTGAAGTGCAGACCGGCGGTCGGGGCCGCGACCGAGCCTTCCGCCTGGGCGTAGATGGTCTGGTAGTCGCGCCGGTCCTGCTCGTCCTCGGCCCGCTTGGCGGCGATGTAGGGCGGCAGCGGCATGGCGCCCCGCTCCGCGATGGCGGCGTCCAGGTCCGGGCCGGAGATGTCGAAGCTGAGGGTGACCTCGCCGCCGTCGCCCTTGTCCTTGATCGTGGCCTCGAGCGCGGCGAGCAGGCAGGCGCGGTCGGTCTCCTCCCCGAACGAGACCCGGTCGCCGACCGCCAGCCGCTTGCCGGGCCGCATGAAAGCCGTCCAGCTGTGCGGCGATAAGCGCCGATGCAGGGTCGCCTCCACGACCACCACCGAATCTCCACGGATCCTGCGCCCCTTCAGCCGTGCGGGGATCACACGGGTGTCGTTGAACACCAGCCGGTCGCCGGCCCTGAGCAGGCGCGGCAGGTCGCGGACGATCAGGTCCTCGAAGGCTCCGGAGGCAGGGACATGCAGCAGCCGCGCCGAATCCCTCGGACTGGCGGGCCGAAGCGCGATGCGGTCCTCGGGCAGGTGGAAATCGAAGTCGGAAAGCAGCATCGGGGCCCGCTCAAGCGCATGGCGGCCGGGGCGCGTCAAGCGCGGGCATGGTAGAGGCGGCCATGGGAGCGTTGCGACTCGTGCTGATCCGGATGGCGGCGGCAATCGCGCTGGCGCTGGTCGTCGCCGGCGCGCTCGGGGCGCTGGCGGCCAACGGCGGGCGGATCTCCGACCGGCTGGATATCGCCGCCCATTTCGCCCCGATCCAGCTCTGGATGGTGCTGGCCGGCGCGGGCCTGACGCTGCTGACGCCCCGCAGCCGTCTGCGGATCGCCACCCTCGGCATCGCGGCCGTGGGCGCGCCGCTGGCCCTGCTGCTGATCTGGCCGGAGCTGACGCGGGCCGAGACGCGAGCGCCCGCAGGCGCCGCCGCCGACCTCAAGCTGATCCAGTTCAACGTCTGGGGCGGCCGCAACCGGGACCTGGAGGGCACGCTCGACTGGCTCTACGCCCAGGACGCGGACGTGGTCGTCATGCAGGAGGTCAAGCCTCGGGTGCTGGAGGCTGTCGAGCGCCGCGGCGGCTACCACGTCAGCTGCGCGCGCCGCCACCGCTGCCAGACCGTGATCCTGAGCAAGCAGCCGCCGCTGGAGACCGGCGTCCCAAAGGTGGACGAAGGCGCCCGGGTCTCCTCCGCCCGCGCCACGCTGCCGCTGCGGGGCGGCGCCACCTTCACCGTCGTCGGCGTCCACTACACCTGGCCGATCCCGGCCGGCCCCCAGCAGGCCCAGGGACGGCGGCTCGCGGCGATCGTCGGCAAGTTCCCGAAGGGCCGGCTGATCGTCTCGGGCGACTTCAACTCCACGCCTTGGTCGTTCACTCGAAGGCGGGAGGACCGCGCCTTTGGCCTGGAGCGCCGCACCCGGATGCTGTTCAGCTGGCCGGCGGCCCGCGCGGGCGCGGCCGCCTCGCCCCTGCCCTTCCTGCCGATCGACCACGTCTACGCCGGGCCCGGCTGGCGCACGGTGAGCGTCGAGCGCGGGCCGCGGCTCGGGTCCGACCACTATCCGGTCATCGTGCGGCTGGCGCTGACCCCTTGACGCCTCCGCGCCACGGGCGCTTCTGACGGGCTTCCCCAAGAGCAGAGTGCGGAGGCCATCCATGGACAAGCGGCGCGTCGGTTCCTTCGAAGTCTCGGCCATCGGGCTCGGCTGCATGAGCCTGTCGCACGCTTACGGCTCGCCGCCGCCCCGCGAGCAGGCGGAGCGGGTGCTGCTGGGCGCCCTGGACGCCGGCTACACCTTCTTCGACACCGCCGCCGTCTATGGCCTCGGCCACAACGAGACCCTGGTTGGAGAGATCCTGGGCCCGCATCGGGACAAGTTCGTGCTGGCCTCCAAGTGCGGCATGACGGTCGGCGACAAGCGCGAAATCAACGGCCGACCCGAGAACCTGAAGGCGACCTGCGAAGACAGCCTGCGCCGCCTGAAGACCGACGCCATCGACCTCTACTACCTGCACCGCTGGGACCGCCGGGTCCCGATCGAGGAGAGCGTCGGCGCGCTCGCCGACCTGGTGCGCGAAGGCAAGATCCGCTCCATCGGCCTCTCGGAAGTCTCAGCCGCCACCCTGCGGCGGGCCCATGCGGTGCATCCGATCGCCGCCATCCAGACCGAGTACTCGCCCTGGACCCGCAATCCGGAAGTCGCGGTGCTCGACGCGTGTCGCGAGCTCGGCGTGACCTTCGTGGCCTTCAGTCCGGTGGCCCGCGGCTTCATCGCCGGCGGGGTGCGCGACGTCTCACAGCTGGAGCCGGGCGACATCCGGCTGAACATGCCCAGGTTCCAGGGGGAGAACTTCGCCGCCAATCTGAAGCTGCTGGAGCGGTTCGAGGCGGTGGCGCGGGAGGCCGGCTGCACGCCGGCCCAGCTGTGCCTGGCCTGGCTGCTGCACAAGGACCCCACGCTCGTGCCGATCCCCGGCACCACCCGCCCCGACCACATGGCCGAGAACGCCGCCGGCGCGGACGTGCGCCTCTCCCCCGAGGTGATGGCCCGCATCGACGAGCTGGTGAACCCGAAGACCGTCGCAGGGCCCCGCTACAGCTCCGCCCTGCAGGCCAACATCGACACCGAGCTGCTGCCGGGCGAGTTGGAGCCGGCGGAGTAGGTCTAGCCGGCGCTAGCGCAGCGCCTTCCGCGCCTTCGCCAGGTCCGCCTCGAGCCTGTCGCGCTGGGCGGCGTAGTTGCGGGCCTCCAGCGCCTCGCGGGCGTTCAGCTCCTCACGCGCGGCGGCGATCTCGGCGCAGGCGGTCTCGTGCGTCTCCTGGAGCGAGGCGAGGCGCGCCTCGAGGTCGGCGACGCGCTTCAGGGCCGCAGGCGATGGGCCCTTCTTCGGCCTGGGCGCCTTGGCGGGCTTCAGCTTGGCCAGCGTCTCGCGCGAGCCCGCCGGCCGGCGCAGCACCTCGCCGGGGCGGGCGAGCGCGGCCTCGACCAGCGCCGGATCGTCGGTCTCGCGCGCCGCGCCGGTCTTGAACAGGTCCTGATGCACGCCCCAGGCGGCCAGCGCCTTCGGCTTCGAGCTCGCCGCGACGACATAGTCGGTGAGCCCGTCGGAGGTGACGAAGACCTTCAGCCGCGGGGCCATGGCGTCCTCTCGGGATCGGGGAGGATATAACCGGCGCGGCCGCGAAGCGTTGCAGCAGCCGCGGCTGACGGCGGCGCGCCGAGGTGCTAGCAGGGCGTGTGTTCGACGTGACCCGCGCCTACGGCCTGACCTTCTATTTCCCCGAGGGCGACTCCGCCGTCGGCGGCTCCCTCAAGGCGCACGGCGAGTTCGCGCGGCCGCTGCTGGACTACCTGCTGCTGGCGGCGGACCGGCCGGGCGGCGCGTTCGTCGACGTGGGCGCCAACATCGGCACCATCGCCCTGCCCTTCGCGGTGGCGCGCCGCCGCTGGCGGGTCGTGGCGCTGGAGGCGCACCGGGGGATCGCAGGAATCCTGTCGGCCAATGTGGTGGTCAACGGGCTGACCAATGTGGAGGTTCTCCACGCTGCGGCGGGACCGGAGGCGAAGCTGGCGGCGTTTCCGACGCCGCCCCTGCGGCTGAAGGGAAATCACGGCGTCGCCGGTTTCCTGATGACCGACGCCCCCACCGAACCGGTGCGGATGCTCCGCCTCGATGACATCCCGGGCGATGTCCGGGTGGTGAAGGTCGACGTGGAGGGGTTCGAGCCCGAAGTGCTGAAAGGCGCGGGCCGGCTGATCCGCGACGTGAAGCCCACATGGGTCGTGGAGGCCACCCGCTCGCGCGAGGCGCCGGCCCGCCAGGTCATGCGCATCTTCCTGGAGGCGGGTTACGACCTCTACTGGCTGTTCGCGCCGTTCGTGACGCCGCTGGCGCCGAAGACGCCCGGCGAGATCCGCCTGGGCGACCTGAACGTGGTCGCCGTTCCCCCGGGCGGCGACAATCCGTGGAACATGACGCCGGTCCGGACTGCGGACGATCCTCTCCCGTCGACCCCCGACGCGCACCCCTACATCCAGCGCTACACGAAAGAAGGCGCTGCGGCCGCGCGCTAGCCGAGCGAGGCGAGCTCCCGGGCCAGGTTTGCCCGCGCCTGCGCCTCGAAGCGCTCGCCCAGGCGCGGATCCGGAAAGATCGCGGGCGCCTCCAGGAAGCGCCGCAGCACCCGCCCGCGGCCGGCCCGCCACAGCTCATCCGGCACGTGGGCGTACTCCTCGCGGACGGCCCTCGCGTAGGCGTCGTAGTCCGCCGGCGAGGCGCCGAGGATCGACAGGTCGATGGAGACCAGGATCGCGCCCATGCGGTCGCCGGGCGCCACCTCATGACCGGCGGTCAGGCGGATCAGCCGGGCGACCTCGGCGCGATCGGCGGGGCTGACGCCCATCTCCGCCAGGTCCGCCTCGGCCATGTCGGCGCTGCGGGCCTCTTGTCGGCGGCCTTGGCGTCGTAGATCGCGTCGTGCCACCAGATCGCCCAGGCGAGGATCTGGCGCTCGTGCGCCGACAGCCCCTGGACCTCGTCCAGGAGCGTCAGGCAGGCCTCGATGTGGGCCCGGGTGTGGTAGCGCCGGTGCGGCTCGGCGTAGGCCGCCTCAAGCCTGGGCTTCAATATCGGCCAGGACCTTCATCGAGATGATCCGCCCCGGGTTCTTCGGCGGCTCGCCCTTCGGCAGGGCGTCGACATTCTCCATGCCTTCGATCACCTCGCCCCAAACCGTGTACTGGCGGTCGAGGAAGGTGGCGTCGTCGAAGCAGATGAAGAACTGGCTGTTGGCCGAGTTCGGGTTGTTGGTGCGGGCCATCGAGCAAGCCCCGCGCACGTGGTGGGCGTCGGTGAACTCGGCGTTGAGGTTCGGCTTGTCCGAGCCGCCCGAGCCGGTCCCGGTGGGGTCGCCGCCCTGGGCCATGAAGCCGGGGATCACCCGGTGGAACTTGACGCCGTCGTAGAAGCCCTCGCGCGACAACTCCTTGATGCGGGCGACGTGGTTGGGGGCCAGGTCGGGGCGAAGTTTGATCTTCACCGGCCCGCTATCGAGCTCCATGATCAGGAAATTCTCGGGGTCCTGGGCCATCACTTCACCTCCACGGGCAGTTCGATATCGCATGCACTGAAGTCGGGCCCCTTGAGAGCCTTCAGCCGCTCGACTTCGGCGGCTAGCCAGGGGCTCTTCGTGTCAACCACCCGGACCTTCGGTCGTTCCGCGGCCGGGATGTCGGCGAGCACCCGCACCTTCTGCATTTCGTCCTGGGGCGGGGCCACCGGCTCGCCGGTCTTGATCGCCCGGACTACGTCCAGCCCAGAGATCACCCGGCCCCAGACGGTGTAGCGCTGCTCCAGCGACGGATACTTGGCGCGCATCAGGAAGAACTGGCTGTTGGCCGAACCGGGGTCGCCCCCGCGTGCCATGCCGCCCACGCCCGGGCAATAGAGGCCGAAGGCGGTCACCTTGCCGTCCACCGTGGCCGCGGCCATCCAGGCGTTCTGGCTGCGGATCGGCACGGGTCCGATGAAGCCGATCTCGCTGACGGCGTCGGCGTGCACCTTGACCATCTCCGGCGGCGCGACGCGGAAAGTGAACTCGGCCGGCAGGTCCGGCAGGGCCGAGCCGCCCTCGCCGGTGTCCTGCGGATCGCCGGTCTGGGCCATGAACGCGTCGATGACCCGGAAAAACTTGCGCCCGTCGTAGAGCCCCTGGCGGGTCAGCGTGCGGATCCGCTCGACGTGCTGCGGCGCCAGCTGCGGGACCATCTCGACCAGCACCCGGCCCTTGTTGGTGTCGATCACCAGGACGTTCTGCGGGTCGGGCGTGCGCCAGTCACCGGCGGCGGGCCTGGCGGGCTGGGCCGCAGGCGCCGGAGCGGCCGGGCGCGGCTTGGTCTGGGCCAGGGCGGGGGCAGTGGCGAGCGAGAAGGCGCACGCACCCAAGGCGAGGGCTCGGATCATGGGCGCTACTGGTAGCGGGCGTCGGTTTGGCGCGCCAGACCGCTCAGCGCGCGCCGACCTTTTCCTTCAGCCGCGCCTCGATGCGCGGGCTGACGAATTTGGCCACGTCGCCGCCGAGGATGGCGATCTCCTTGACCAGCTTGGAGGCGATCGCCTGGTGGCGCGGGTCGGCCATCAGGAAGACGGTCTCGATTTCGCGGTCCAGCTGCTGGTTCATCGCGGTCATCTGGAACTCGAACTCGAAGTCGGCGACAGCCCGCAGGCCGCGCACGATCACCGAGGCCCCGACCTCGCGGGCGAAGTGCATCAGCAGCCCCTCGAACGGCTCGACGACGATCTCGGCCGTCGAATTGAGGTGCTGGGTCTCGGCCCGCACCATCTCGACGCGCTCCTCGAGGGTGAACATCGGGCCCTTGCCCTGGTTGATCGCCACCCCGAGCACCAGCCGGTCGACCAGCTTCACGGCCCGGCCGATGATGTCCAGGTGGCCGTTGTGCATCGGGTCGAAGGTGCCCGGATACAGGCCGATACGCGTCATAAAGGGCAGTCCCCCAGAGCTCTCCCTTTCGGCCAATGGCCCAGCCGGGCGCCGTTAGGCAAGCCGTTTCTTCCTCAAGGGGAGGTCGGCGCGCCTAGTCCTCCGACTCCGGAGCTTCAGGCTCTTCGCCGATTACGCCCTCTTCCGGCTCGTCGCCGGCGTCAGCCAGCCGCTCGACGGAAACCACGTGCTCGTCGGCCGCCTTGCGGAAGATGGTGACGCCTTGGGTGTTGCGGCCGGCGACGCGGACCTGGCGGACCGGGGTGCGGATCAGTTGGCCCTGGTCGGTGACCAGCAGGATCTGGTCGGCGTCCTCGATCGGGAAGGAGGCCACCAGACGGCCGCCGCGCTTCGAGAGGTCCTGGGCCATCAGGCCCTGGCCGCCCCGGCCCGTGCGACGGTACTCGTAGGCGCTGGTCCGCTTGCCGAAGCCTTCCGAGGAGACGGTCAGGATGAACTCCTCGGCCGCGCCCAGCGCCGCGATGCGCTCGGGCGGCATCGGAGCCAGGCCCTCGTCCTCGCCGGCGTCATCGTCCTCGGGCGCGGATTCCTCCGGCTGCTCGCCGAGCTCGGCGGCGCGCATGGCGCGGCTGTGCTTGAGGTAGGCGGCGCGCTCGGCGGGGCTGGCCTCGACGGAGCGCAGGATGGCCATGGAGATGACCTGGTCGCCGTCCGCGAGGCGCACGCCGCGCACGCCGGTGGAGTCGCGGCCGGCGAACACCCGCACCTCTTCCACCGAGAAGCGGATGCAGCGGCCGAGCGCCGTGGTCAGCAGCACGTCGTTCTCACGCGTGCAGACGCAGACGCCGATAATGGAGTCGCCCTCGTCGAGCTTCATGGCGATCTTGCCGTTGCGGCGGATGTCGATGAAGTCGGAGAGCTTGTTGCGGCGGACGTTCCCCGAGCGGGTGGCGAACATCACGTCGTACTGGTCCCACGTCGCCTCGTCCTCGGGCAGCGGCAGGATCGAGGTGATGGTTTCGCCCGGCTCGATCGGCAGGATGTTGACGAAGGCCTTGCCGCGGCTGGTCGGCGTGCCCACCGGCAGGCGCCACACCTTCAGCTTGTAGGCCTTGCCGCCGCTCGAGAAGAACAGCACCGGCGTGTGGGTGTTGGCCGAGAACACCCGGGTGACGGCGTCCTCTTCCTTGGTCGCCATGCCCGAGCGGCCTTTGCCGCCCCGGTGCTGGGTCCGGTAGATGTTCAGCGGCGTGCGCTTGACGTAGCCCGAGTGGGTCACGGTGATGACCATGTCCTCGCGGGCGATCAGGTCCTCGTCCTCGACGTCGGCGTCGCCTTCGACGATCTCGGTGCGGCGCGGGACGGCGTAGGCGGCCCTGACCTCCACCAGCTCCTCGCGCACGATCGCCATCACCCGCTCGCGCGAGGACAGGATGTCGAGGTGGCCCTGGATGACGGCGGCGAGCTCGCGCGCCTCTCCGAAGATCTCGTCACGGCCCAGACCCGTCAGCCGCGACAGGGTGAGCGCCAGGATCGCCCTCGCCTGCTCGTCGGTGAGCCGGATGCGGTCGCCCTCGACCAGCACCGATCGCGGGTCGGCGATCAGGTCCACGAGGGGCATCATGTCGCCGGTCGGCCAGGCCTGGGCGATCAGCCGCTCGCGGGCTTCCGCCGGATCCTTGGAGGAGCGAATGATGTGGATGACGTCGTCGATGTTGGCCACCGCGATGGCGAGGCCCACCAACACGTGGCCGCGGTCGCGGGCTTTGGACAGCTCGTACTTGGTGCGCCGGACGACGACTTCCTCGCGGAAGGCGACGAAGGCGTCGAGCATCTCCTTCAGGCCCATCTGCTGGGGCCGGCCGCGGTTCAGCGCCAGCATGTTGACCCCGAAGGAGGTCTGCAGAGGGGTGAAGCGGTAGAGCTGGTTGAGCAGGACCTCGGCGCTGGCCTCGCGCTTCATCTCGACGACGACGCGCATGCCGTCGCGGTCGGACTCGTCGCGAAGGTCCGCCACGCCCTCGATGCGCTTCTCGCGCACCAGCTCGGCGATCCGCTCGACCAGCGCGGCCTTGTTCACCTGATAGGGGATGGCGGTGATGACGATCGCCTCGCGGTCCTTGCGGACCTCCTCGATCGCCGCCTTGCCGCGCATCACCACCGAGCCGCGGCCGGTCATCAGCGCCTGGCGCGCCCCCGTCCGGCCGATGATCTCGCCGCCGGTGGGGAAATCCGGGGCCGGGACGATGTCGAGCAGCTCATCCAGGCCGATGTCCGGGTTGTCGATCATCGCCAGGCAGGCGTCGACCACTTCGCCCAGGTTGTGCGGCGGAATGTTGGTGGCCATGCCGACGGCGATGCCGCCCGCGCCATTGACCAGCAGATTGGGGATGCGCGAGGGCAGGACCACCGGCTCGTGCTCGGAGCCGTCGTAGTTGTCCTTGAAGTCGACGGTGTCCTTGTCGAGGTCGGCGAGGATCGACATCGCCGCGCGCGTCAGCCGGCACTCGGTGTAGCGCATGGCGGCCGGCGGATCGTTGTCCACCGAGCCGAAGTTGCCCTGGCCGTCGATCAGCAGCTGGCCCATGGAGAACGGCTGGGCCATCCGCACCAAGGTGTCGTAGATCGCCACGTCGCCGTGCGGGTGATACTTACCCATGACGTCGCCGACCACGCGGGCGGACTTCACGTAGCTGCGGTCCGGCGTGTGCCCCTGCTCATTCATCGAGAACAGGATGCGCCGGTGCACGGGCTTGAGGCCGTCGCGCACGTCGGGCAGCGCCCGGCTCACGATCACGCTCATGGCGTAGTCGAGGTACGAGCGCTTCAGCTCGTCTTCGATGGCGATAGGGGCGATGCCCCCGCGCCGGCCGTCGTCCGGTGGGGTGGGGTTGTCGTCGCTCAAGGGTGGGATTTAGCCGCCAGAATCGGACACAGGAGATAGGTCCTCCGGGTATCATCCGAAAGCCGCAGACGCTAGGTTTCCCGCCTCTTCAGTCACAGGAATCCTGCCCATGCGTACCCCAATCGCCGCTCTCGCCGCCGTGGCGCTCGCCGCGCCCGCCTTCGCCCAGACGGCGCCCGCGCCGCTGCACGTGGAGCTGAAGAACAACGCCGGCGCGTCGGTTGGCCACGCCATGATCAGCGAGGCCCCGAACGGCGTGGTCATGCGTGTCGAGGCCAAGGGCCTGCCGCCCGGCTGGCACGGCCTGCACTTCCACGAGAAGGCCGACTGCTCGAAGTCCGACTTCACCAGCGCCGGCGGCCACGTGCACGACCAGCCGACCATGGTGCATGGCCTGCTCAATCCGGACGCCAACGAGGCCGGCGACCTGCCGAACCTGTTTGTCGCGAAGGACGGGACCGCCAACGCCGAGTTCTTCTCCAGCTACGTCTCGGTGAAGGCGGCCGGGCGCGTGCGGCTCGCAGACGCAGACGGCTCGGCGCTGGTGATCCACGCCTCGCCCGACGACCACAAGACCCAACCGATCGGCGGCGCGGGCGCCCGCATCGCCTGCGGCGCCATCAAGTAGGCCCTTCTCGATGAGCCCAGGACGCCTCGCCGCCCGCGGAACCGCCTTCGTCGACGACGCCGGGCGCGAGGTGATCCTTCGGGGCGTCAACCTCGGCGGGGACTGCAAGGTCCCCTACCCGTATGGCGGCACCCACCTGCCGAGCGACTTTGCGGACCACCGCGAGGTCTCGTTCGTGGGCCGTCCCTTCCCCATCGAAGAGGCCGACGAGCACCTTGGCCGGCTGCGCGGCTGGGGTTTCAACTGCCTGCGCCTGCTGACGACTTGGGAGGCGGTGGAGCACGCCGGCCCTGGCCAGTATGACCGCGCCTACCTCGACTATTTCGCACAGGTCTGCCGGCGAGGCGGCGAGTACGGCTTCTGGGTGTTCGTCGATTTCCACCAGGACGTCTGGAGCCGGATGACCGGCGGCGACGGGGCGCCCGGCTGGACGCTCGAGGCGCTGGGCCTGGACTTCACCCGCTTCGACGCGGCCGACGCCGCGCTTGTGATGCAGCACCGGTACGACTACGCGAGCCCGGTCGCCCGGCAGGAAGACCGCTACCCAATGATGAGTTGGGGACGGAACTACCAGATGCCGGCCAACGGCATCTGCTGGACCGCCTTCTTCGCCGGCCGGGCCTTCACGCCGGAATGGCGGATCGATGGGCGCAACGTCCAGGACGTGCTGCAGGGCGCCTACCTCGGGGCCATGCGCGCAGTGGCCGAGGCGGTGAAGGACCAGCCGCACGTCATCGGCTTCGATTCCCTCAACGAGCCCGGCCGCGGCTGGATCGGCCAGCCGCTGTCGGAGCGGCGGCTGACGCCCAGCCCCGACACTCCCCGCCCTCCGCGGCCCGGGCCAGTGTGGACGCCGCTGGATGGCCTGGCCGCCGCCGCCGGCCTGACCCGAGCCTTGCCCATGCTTGGCCGGCAGGGGGAGGCGCCGGGCCTGGAGATCGTCTCCGAGCTGACCGTGAACGCGGCGGGCGTGCGCATCTGGACATCTGGCGAGGCTGATCCTTTCGAGCGGGCCGGCATCTGGCGGCGGGAAGGTGCGGCGCCCCTGCGGGAGGACGCCTTCCAGGCGGTGGACGGCCGGCCAGTGGACTACGACTCCGACTTCATGGCCCCGTTCATGCGGGCGGTGGCGCAGACAGTGCGCAGCGTCCGGGACGATTGGCTGCTGTTCGCCGAGCTCGACCCGTTCGAGGCGGCGACCGGCCACGGTTTCCCGCCCGGGATGCCCGAGCGGACGGTGAACGCCAACCACTGGTATGACGCCCGCACGCTGGTGACCAAGACCTTCGACGCGAGCTTCGATCCGGAGCGGCTGCGCAGCCGCTACCAGCGCGAACTGTCGCGAATCCGGGCCCATGGCGAGGCGCTGAACGCCCCCACCCTGATCGGCGAATTCGGCATCCCCTACGACCTGAACGGCGGCGAGGCGTACCGCCGCTGGGCGGCCGGCGAGCGGGACGAAGCGATCTGGGCCGCCCATGAGCGGGCGCTGTCGCTGATGTACGACGCCATGGACGAGCTGGGACTGTCCTCCACCCAGTGGAACTACACCGCCTCCAACCGCAACGACCTGCGCATCGGCGACGGCTGGAACCAGGAGGACCTTTCCATTTTCTCCAGCGACCAGCAGGGCGGCGGCTCGGACGGCGGGAGGGCCGTGCGGGGCTTCTCCCGACCCTATGTCCGTTCCGCGCAGGGGCGGATCACCGCGCAGCGATTCGACTGGAGCACGGGCCTGTTCACCGCCGAGGTCGAGGTGGACCCGAACGTCGCCGCGCCCACAGAGCTCTACGTGCCGAGCGCCTGGTTCGGCGCGGGCGCGGAGGTCGTGTGCGACGATCCTGATGCCGAGGTGACCCGCAGCGGTGATCTGATGCAGGTCCGCTCGCGGCGTTCGGGGCGTCTGAGGCTGGGGCTCACCGGCTAGGCTGGCTTACCTCAGCCTGTGCATCGCGCAGAGCTTGTTGCCGTCCGGGTCGCGCAGGTAGGCGAGGTACATGCGCCCGGTGGGCTGCTCGCGCACGCCCGGCGGGTCCTCGATGGACGTCCCGCCGTTGGCCAGGCCCGCCGCGTGCCAGGCGTCGGCCTGTTCGGTGGAGGTGCAGGCGAAGCCGATGGTCCCGCCGTTGGCCGGGGTCGCCGGCTGACCGTCGATCGGCAGCGAGATGCCCAGCACCCCGCCGTTGGCGCGGTAGAAGATCCGATGGCGATCCACGAACCCGGGCGGGACGCCGAGCGCGCCGAGCAGGGCGTCGTAGAAGGTCTTGGCCCGCTCCAGGTCGTTGGTGCCGATCATGACGTGCGAGAACATCTGCGCCCCTCCGGTGCTTGAGGCCCCAGACGAGCGCGCCGATGGCGGACGGTCAAGCGTGACGCGGCGTCGGGCGGCTTGCTGTTGGCCCGCGGACATCCTGTGTTCAGCTTGCCTGGGGCAGTATGGGGTCCCATCTGAGCTCAGACCTTCCGAAAAGCCCAAAGAAGACGACGCCATGAAACGCCGCCTCGCCCTCCTGCTCGCGCCGCTGCTCCTCGCCGGCCCGGCCGCCGCCGCTGAAGGAATTCTGCCGGGCTACTGGGAGACCACAAACCGGCTGATCTCGCCGATCCCGCAGAAGAAGGTGGAGAAGCGCTGCATCACCCCTCAGGAAGTGGCCAAGTTCATGGAGGGCCCGTCGAACCGGCACTACAAGTGCACCTATCCGACCAAATCCTTCGCGGGCGGCAAGATCCTGCTGAAGGGCCAGTGCCGCTCGAAAAAGGGCCGCGTCGTCGATGTCGCCGGCGAGGGCAGCTACACGCCGACCACCATGCAGTTGACCGCCGACATCGCCACCGAGTGGGCCGGCCTCACCATCGCTGGAAAGGCCAGCACCGACGCCCGCCGAATCAGCGACACCTGCCCGCCGGCCGCGGTCGCGCAGACCAACTGAGCCGCGCTGACGATCAATTGATGGGTTCTGCGGGAACGTAGGGCTCGCCGAACTATTCGGATCATATCCGCCCCCGTTGACCTCCGAGACAAAGCTCGCGAGACAAAACGCCGTGCGGCCGCCTGTCTCACAGGCGCCGTATTCGCCCGGCATGACCCCCGCCGACTTAGCAGAAAGCCGACAAGACCCTCGTGACTGACCTGACCGCAACCGACTGGAGCCGAGCGCTCGCGCCCTACAGGACGCCCAAGCTGAGCCGCAGCCTTGTGGAGATCCTGATCACCACAGGGTCCCTCTTCGCGATCTGGGGCGTCGCCTGGTTCGCGTTCGAGGCGGGCGCGGTCTGGGCCGCGCTGCTGCTGACCATTCCGGCCGCCTTCTTCCTGATGCGGATGTTCCTCATCCAGCACGACTGCGGGCACGGCTCGTTTTTCCCCGCGAAGGCGGCCAATGACTGGGTCGGCCGGGTGATGAGCGTCTTCACCCTGACCCCTTACGAGTACTGGCGGCGGGCGCACGCTCAGCACCACGCGACCTCCGGCAACCTCGACCGGCGCGGCATCGGGGCCATCGACACCCTGACGGTGGATGAATACCGCGCGCTGAGCCCGCGCCGGCGGCTCGGCTACCGGCTCTATCGGCACCCGCTGGTGATGTTCGGCCTGGGGCCGGCGTTCAACTTCTTCATCATGCAGCGGATCCCGCTGGGGATGATGCGTGAGGGCTGGCGGCCGTGGGTCTCGACGCTCGGCAACACTCTGGCGATCGCGGCCGGGGCGGCTGCGCTGGTCTGGCTGGTGGGCCTGGGCCCGCTGGTGGTGAACTTCATCACCATGCTGCTGGCGGCCACCATCGGCGTGTGGCTGTTCTTCGTGCAGCATCAGTTCGAGGGCGTCTACTGGGCCCGCCAGGGCAAGTGGAAGCGCGATCTCGGAGCCCTCGAGGGCTCCTCTCACTACGACCTGCCGCCGGTGCTGCGCTGGCTCACCGCCAACATCGGCATCCACCACGTGCACCACCTCTCCAGCCGGATCCCCTACTACCGGCTGCCGGAAGTGCTGCGCGACCGGCCCGAGCTGAAGGATGTCAGCCGCATCGGGCTGATGGAGAGCTTCAAGTGCGCGCGGTTGGCGCTCTACGACGAGGCGCGCGGCGAACTGATCTCCTTCCGCGAGTACAAGCGCCTCGGCTGACGCCGCGTACAGCCGCGGTTCATCCCGGCCGCCCTAGCTTCGTCCCATCAACCACGGAGGCTGGGATGCGGCTCTTCACGATGGCGGCGGTGGCCGCGATGACCTTGGCGACAGCGGCGAGCGCCCAACCCTACGCCGGCGGGCGCGTCGGGTCGGCGACCCTCTACGAATTCCCGGACTTCCAGGGGCGGCAGTTCACGGTCACCAGCGAGACCACCAACCTGCCCCGCCAGTTCAACGACCAGGCCCGCAGCGCCCGCTTCAACGGCCGCTGGACGGTCTGCGAGAACGCCGACTTCGGGGGCCGCTGCATGGAGCTGTCCGGCGACGTGCCCGAGCTGGACAGCGTGGGCCTGGCCGAACGCATCAGCTCTCTCCGCCCCGCGGGCCGAGACGGCGGCTGGGGCCGCCCTGACGACGACTGGGACCGGCCGGGTGGCGGCTGGAGCGGCGGCGGTCGGCCCGGCGGCCGCGGGATCGACGGCGCCCGGACCGTCTTCTACCCCTACCCGACCATCCGCGGCTCGGACATCGCCGCCGGCTCGACCTCGGCGAACGAGTTCTGCCGCCGCAACGGCCACGGCGGCGCGGCCCACTACGACTCCTCCGAACGCGCACCCCGCGCGGTGGACTGGAACGGCCGCCCCATCGGCCCCTCGCCCGTGCTGCGCGACCTGCTTTGCCGGAAGTACTGAGGCGTAGGGCCAGACATCGAAACGGCCAGTCTCTCGCGAGACTGGCCGTTTCTCTGACTCTTGGAACTCGCCCCTAGAACGGGATCTCGTCGTCCAGGTCGGCGGAGAAGTCTTCGCGCGGGCCGGAGCTCTGGTTGCGGGGGCCGGAGGAGAAGCCGCCGCCGCCGGCGTACTCGGGCTCGCGGCCGCCGCCGGCGCCCTCGCCCTTGCCGTCCAGCAGGGTCAGCTCGCCGCGGAACTTCTGGATCACCACCTCGGTGGAGAACTTCTCGACGCCCGACTGGTCGGTCCATTTGCGGGTCTGAAGCTGGCCCTCGATGTAGACCTTGGAGCCCTTGCGCAGATAGTTCTCGGCGACTTTGGCGATGTTGTCGTTGAAGATCGCCACCCGGTGCCACTCGGTCTTTTCCTTGCGCTCGCCGGTCGCCCGGTCGCGCCAGCTCTCCGAGGTCGCGATGCGCAGGTTGGCCACGCGCTCGCCCGACGGCAGGGAGCGGATTTCGGGATCGGCTCCGAGATTGCCGATGAGGATGACCTTGTTGACGCTGCCCGCCATCGATGTGTCCTTGTGCTTTCCGAAAGGTGCGGGCTGAAGGCCCGGGCGCACGCTACTCCCGGGCGATCCGCCGATCAATGCCGATGTTCTCGTTAAGTTCTGGTCCGCGACTGCGGCGGATAGACCTTCACCGCTGCGGCATCGCTCCCGGGATGGCGAGCCGGCCGTCGCCGGTGCGCACCAGCGCCAGGTAGCGGTGCTCCTCCAGCGAGCCGGCGGTGAAGATGCCCTCCCGCTGAAGGAAGATGAAGTTGCCCTGGAAGGCGCCGACCAGCTCGCGGTTGCTGCCGCCCAGGGTCAGGAAGCGGATCCGCATGGCCTCGAGCGCCGCGGCGCAGTGCTCCAGGTCCGGCTGGTCGGAGACCTTGTTGTACTTCAGCGTCCCGTCCTGCTGCGGCACCACGTGGTAGCAGACGTTGGGGGTCCCGGGCGGGATGGTGCGCTTCTGGCAGGCGACGAGTGAGAGCGCGGCGACCGCCGCGATCAGGAGAATGCGAGGCATGGCGCCAAGCCTATACACGAGACGGGCCGCGCTCCAACCTCACCCGACGGCCGGGATCGAGCAGGCGGGGCCCTGCTCCGCTAGGCGGCGGAAGCTGCGATTGTCGGCGGAGACCTCCACCCGCCCCGGCACCAGCCGTAGGGTCTGCTGGCCCCAGCGGCCGTAGCTGGCCGCGCCGGGCCGCTCGCAGCGGCCGGCGTAGAGGGTCTGGACGCAGGCGTTGAGGGTCATGTCGGGCAGCTTGCGCCACTCCGCGCCGGAATAGCGCCAGCACGGCGCAGAGGGCCCGGCGGGGCGGGCCTGAGCGGGAGCGCCCGCCGGCGTCTGGGCGGCTTGGGACGGCCCGTCGAGTCCCGCAGACGTCGCCTCGCTGATCGGCGGCAGGGGCACGATGGAGGCGCCGGCCTGGTTCGCTGCAGCCAGGGCGCCGGTCTCGTCGACGCCGACGTCGAGCGCGTCGGTGGCCACGCCATTGCGCTTGGCGCAGGCCGACAGGGTCAGCTCGCCGACAAACTGGCCGTCCACGAAGCAGCGGAGCGGCCGGGTCGCGCTGACGCGCTCGTCCGTGTCGGTGGTCTCCACGACCAGGCCCGCCTGCGAGGCAGGCGGCGGCGCGGCGGGCTCCTTGGGGCCCTGCAGGACGAGAATAGCGGCCAGGCCCAGGCCGGCGAGCAGCGCCGCTGCGCCGCCGCCGAGGACCAGGGCGTTGCGCCTGTCGGAGAGGAATGCCATCGGCCTTGGCTAGACCGCGCGGGCCCAGCTTTCAAGCCGCGGGCGCAAGCCCTCAGCCGCCGCCCGTCAGCCGGTCGAGCGCCGACTGGTAATTGGCGATCTGCGACTGCAGGTAGGCCGGCACCTGGCCCGTGGGGTTTACAGTGGATGGGGCGGCCTTCGGCGAGGCCTTCGCCACCAGGTCCTTGTAGGCGGTGCGGATGACGCCCATCGCCGCGCTGATCTCAGCCATGGCGTGGCGCACCTGTTCGGCGTCGTTGAGGTTGAGGTCGCTGGGCAGGCCCAGGCCGTACAGCGGCGCCTTGCCGTCGGCGGGCACGGTCTTCCCGTCCACGACCTTGGTGTTGCGCACGACGCCCTCGGCCAGCCCCAGCACCTCCAGCGCGTTGTCGCTGCCCTTGCCGGGCAGGATCTCGATCAGCGAGCGGTCGTGCAGCGGCTTGATCTGCAGCCGGCGGACGCCCTCGCTGGTGGTGATCTCCACCTTGGCCTTGAAGGCGAGCGCCCGGCGGATCTTGGTGGCAAGGGTCTCCAGGGTGTCCTTGTTGTCGATCGTCACGGCCTGCGGCCGGCCGCCGTCGGCGCGCAGGTAGAAGGTGTCGCCCTCCCGCGCCGAGGTGGCCGCGGTGATCCGCGGCGAGTCCGACATGTCCAGCAGGCCCTTGGGCAGGCCGAGCTTGTCGAGGACACTGGCGCCTGTGGTGTCGATGGCGATCGGGCCCGGCGAGGTGTGGCCCTCGCGGCCCGTGAAGCGGCGGGCCCAGACGTCCTCGCCGGTGTCCACGTCGATGCGGACCAGGAAGCCGTCCTTGGTCCCGACCTTGGGCTGGTCCGGAAGGTCCGTGCCGGCCTGGCCGCTGAGCCAGATCTGGCCGGCTTTGGCCGCAAGGCCGGTGACCTTCTCATCGCCCGCGCCGCCATAATAGGCCAGCCGGTCGCCGGCTCCGGCGACGAGGTTGGCGGAGAGGCGGGCCACGAAGGCGTCCGCACCGCCGGCGTGCGCATGGGTGACGGTCCCGGCCGAAAGCGATGCGTTGCGGGTCGTGCCGGCGACGACGATCTGGCCGCCGTCGAGGGCCAGGCCGTTGATCTCGCCCTGGATCTCGCCGAGGTCACGGGTGGCGACCAGCTTCGGCGCGCCGGCAGCCTGCAGGTCGAACCGGCGCAGGACCGCCCGGCCGTTCTCGACGCCTGCGACCACCAGCGAATTGCCGTCCACCACCAGGCCCCCTGCCCGGTCGTCCTTGTTGGAGCCCACCGCCTGGGTGAACAGGTGCTGGATCTGGCCCTTCGCGTCGGCCTTGAAGCCCTGCACGTAGTTGTCCCAGCCGCCCAGGCCGGTCGAACCGGTCATGCTGGAGCGGGAGCGGCCGGCGACATAGACCGCGCCATCCGCGCCGAAACTCACCTGGCTCGCCTCGTCCGCCTGGCGGGCGCCGCGGCGCTGGGTCCAGACCTCCTGGCCGTCGGCGTCGAACAGGGTGACGAAGCTGTCGGACTCCTCGGCGAAGGCGCCGGTCTCGCCGGAGATGAAGACGCCTTCCGTCGCGCCGTTCATGGCGCCGGTGACTGACCCGGCGATGGCCACCTTGCCGTCGGCGGAGACCGCCAGGGCCAGGCCGCTCGCCTTCTCGGCCGCGCCGAGGGTGCGGCTGTAAATGAGGTTGCCGGCGGAATCGTACTTCAGCAGGGCGACGTCCTGCTCGCCTTTGATCTCCTGGCCGGCGACCTTGTCGCCGACGTCGGCCAGCATGTAGACGGCCCCGTCAGGCCCGACCTGCTGCGCACGGACGGCGATGACGTTCGGGTCCAGGTCCTTGGCGAAGGTGCGCCCGTCAACGAAATTCGCCTCGCCGGAGGTCTGCTGCGGCGCCGTCACCGCAGCGGTGTCCGTCTGGAACTTCAGCAGTT
>NZ_DATAGM010000315.1:0-5481 GCF_036263695.1 Phenylobacterium sp. | reverse complement strand
GCGGGCTTCGGCAACGCCGAGGCGACCTACCTGCTCGCCAAGAAGATGATCGAGGCCGGCGCCTGCTGCATCCAGATCGAGAACCAGGTCTCCGACGAGAAGCAGTGCGGCCACCAGGACGGCAAGGTCACCGTCCCGCATGAAGACTTCATCCAGAAGCTGCGCGCCGTCCGCTACGCCTTCCTTGAGCTGGGCGTGGACAACGGCGTCATCGTCGCGCGCACCGACTCGCTCGGCGCGGGCCTGACCAAGCAGATCGCCTACTCCAAGGAGCCGGGCGACCTGGGCGACAAGTACAACAGCTTCCTCGACGTCGAGGAGATCGATCCGGCCACCGCCCGCAACGGCGACGTGGTGATCAACCGGAACGGCAAGCTGTTCCGTCCGAAGCGCCTGGCTTCCAACCTGTTCCAGTTCCGCGCCGGCACCGGCGAGGACCGCTGCGTCCTCGACTGCATCACCGCCTTGGAGAACGGCGCCGACCTTCTGTGGATCGAGACCGAAAAGCCCCACATCGGCCAGATCGCAGGCATGGTGGACCGCATCCGTGAGGTCTTCCCGAACGCCAAGCTGGCCTACAACAACAGCCCGTCGTTCAACTGGACGCTGAACTTCCGTCAGCAGGTGTTCGACGACTACGTGAAGCAGGGCAAGGACGTCTCGGCCTACGACCGCGAGAAGCTGATGAGCGTCGACTACGACACCAGCGAGCTGGCGATCGAAGCCGACAACCGCATCCGCACGTTCCAGCGCGACGCGGCCAAGCGGGCGGGCATCTTCCACCACCTGATCACCCTGCCGACCTACCACACGGCCGCGCTGTCCACCGACAACCTGGCCAAGGAGTACTTCGGCGAGGCCGGCATGCTCGGCTACGTGGCCGGCGTGCAGCGCCAGGAGATCCGCCAAGGCATCGCCTGCGTGAAGCACCAGAACATGTCCGGCTCGGACATCGGCGACGACCACAAGGAGTACTTCGCCGGTGAAGCCGCCCTGAAGGCGGGCGGCGTCCACAACACGATGAACCAGTTCGCGTAAGCGGATTGGAGAGTTTCTCCTCCCCCGCAGCGAAGACTGCGGGGGAGGGGGACCGCTAAGTGGTGGAGGGGGCGCGCCCCCTCCGTCTCGGCGCCTAGCCGCCGATCCACCTCCCCCGTAGTCCCGGCCACGCCGGGCTTCGGGTGAGGAGCTTAGGTTCCGGCTCTTGCGTGAGGGGACGTCAAGGGCCGAAAGAGCAGGGCGCTTCGGGTTTCCGGGGCGCCCTGTTCCGTGACAGCTTGCAGGCAGAGTGAGACCGCCCATGGACGTCAGCTCCAATCTCTTCGTCGACGACCTTCTCCACGCTTTCGTCGAAAGGGAGCTGCTGCCGGGGACTAAGGTGGAGCCCGCCGCCTTCTGGGCCGCCCTCGAGGCGCTGCTGGGCGACTTCACGCCGAAGAACGATGCGCTGCTCGCGAGGCGCGACGAGCTGCAGGCGAAGATCGACGCCTGGTGGCGCGAGCGCCGCGGCAAGGACGTGTCCGTCGCCGAGCAGGAGGCCTTCCTGCGCGAGATCGGCTATCTGCTGCCGGAGCCCGCGCCGTTCGCCATCGAGACCGCCAACGTCGATCCCGAGATCGCCCGCACCGCCGGCCCGCAGCTGGTGGTGCCAGTCTCCAACGGCCGCTATGCGCTGAACGCGGCCAACGCCCGCTGGGGCAGCCTCTACGACGCCCTCTATGGCACCGACGCCCTGGAGCCCCCGACCGGAGGCCGCGGCTATGACCCGGTGCGCGGCGGCAAGGTGATCGCCTACGCCCGCGCGCTGCTCGACCGGGTGTCCCCGCTGAGCGGCGGCTCCCACACCGACGCCGCCGGCTACGCCATCGAGGCCGGCAAGCTGGTGGTGGCGCAGCAATCCGGGGGCAAGGCCCGCCTGGCCGACGAGGCCCAACTGAAGGGCTGGCGCGGCAACGCCGAGGCGCCCTCGGCCGTGCTGCTCGGCCACAACGGCCTGCACCTGGAGATCCAGATCGACCGGGCCCACAGCATCGGCAAGGACGACCCCGCCGGCGTCGCCGACGTGCTGATGGAGAGCGCCCTCACCACCATCCAGGACTGCGAGGACTCCGTCGCCGCGGTCGACGCCGAGGACAAGACAACCGTCTACCGCAATTGGCTCGGCCTGATGAAGGGCGACCTGACCGCCAGCTTCGAGAAGGGCGGCCGCACCGAGACCCGGGCCTTGGCCGAGGACCGCACCTACACCGCCCCGGACGGCTCCCAGCTCACCCTGCGCGGCCGCTCGCTGATGCTGGTGCGCAACGTCGGCCACCACATGACCACCGACGCGGTCCGCTTTCGCGGCCAGGACGCCTACGAGACCGCGGTCGACGCCCTGGTCACCGTCACCGCCGCCCTGCACGACCTGAACGGCGCCCGCAAGAACAGCCCGGCCGGCTCGATCTATGTCGTGAAGCCCAAGATGCACGGGCCGGATGAGGTGGCGCTCGCCGTCTCTCTGTTCGACCAGGTGGAGGACGCCCTGGGTCTGGCCCGCAATACGGTCAAGCTCGGCATCATGGACGAGGAGCGCCGCACCAGCGCCAACCTCGCCGCCTGCATCGCCGCCGCCCGGAGCCGCGTGGTGTTCATCAACACCGGCTTCCTCGACCGCACGGGCGATGAGATCCACACGGCCATGGAAGCCGGGCCCATGGTGCGTAAGGAGGCCATGCGCGGCGAGCCGTGGCTCACCTCCTACGAGAAGCGCAACGTCGAGATCGGCCTTGCCACCGGCTTCATGGGCAAGGCCCAGATCGGTAAGGGCATGTGGGCCGCGCCCGACATGATGGCCGACATGCTGAAGGCCAAGGTCGGCCACCCCAAGGCCGGCGCGAACACCGCCTGGGTGCCCAGCCCCACCGCCGCCACCCTGCACGCCCTGCACTACCACGAAGTGGACGTCCCGTCGCTGCAGCAGGAGATGGCCAGGGCCGCCCAGCGCACGGGCCTTGAGGACCTGCTGACCGCCCCGCTAGCCAAGTCCAACTGGAGCCCCGCCGACGTCCAGCAGGAGCTGGACAACAACGTCCAGGGCATCCTCGGCTACGTGGTCCGCTGGATCGACCAGGGCGTCGGCTGCTCCAAGGTGCCCGACATCCACGACGTTGGCCTGATGGAAGACCGCGCCACCCTGCGCATCTCCTCCCAGCACATCGCCAACTGGCTCCACCACGGGGTGTGCACCGAGGACCAGGTGCGCGAGACCTTCGCGCGGATGGCCAAGGTGGTGGACGGGCAGAATGCGGGCGATCCGCTCTACCGACCCATGGCCGAGGACCTCGCCGGCTCCGTCGCCTATCAGGCGGCGCTGGAGCTGGTGTTCGAGGGGCGCGTGCAGCCGAACGGGTACACCGAGCACGTGCTGACCCGCCGGCGGCGGGAGCGAAAGGCGAAGGGGTAGGGTCCTACGCCGGAACCTAGCGGCGCCGTGCGGATTGCTCCCGCACGACGCGAGGAGTTCCGACGTGAATTCAATCCCCAGGTTCGAGACCTTCACCCGGCTCGGGTTCGCCGCCCGCGGACTGCTCTACATCCTCATGGGCTATCTGGCGATCGAGGCCGGCCGGAGCCTCGGGACCTCCGACGTGCTGCGCACGATGGCCGGCGGCGGGCTCGGCCGGGTGGTGCTCGGGCTGGTCGGCCTGGGCCTGCTCGCCTATGGCGCCTGGCGCCTCGCGGAAGCGGCCCTGGACCTTGAGGGCTCGGGCGAGGGCCTGAAAGGCAAGGCGGTGCGCGCAGGGCATGGCGGGAGCGGCGTCGTCCACGTCCTGCTGGGCCTCTTGGCCCTTGGCCTGACGTTTGGGATTGGCATGGGTGGCGGAGGCGGCGGAGCCGGCGCCGCCGGCGGTGGGAGCGACGGCGCCCAGACCGCCACCGCCTGGGTGCTGGGCCTGCCGGCCGGCGAATGGCTGGTCCGCCTGGTCGCGGTCGGGTTCATCGTCGGCGGCCTCGGCGAGTGGCTGCAGGCCTACAAGCTCGGCTTCCTGAAGCAGCTTGATGGGCGGGCCCAGGGCCGCGCCTGGGTCAAGTGGATCGGCCGGCTCGGCTACGCCGCCCGGGGTGTCCTCTTCATCCTGGCCGGCCTCTTCTACTGGCGCGCCGCCGCCACCGAGAACCCGCGAGAGGCCGGCGGGCTCGGCGAAGCCCTTGGCTCCCTCTCCGGCTGGGCCCAACTCCTCGTGGCCGCCGGCCTGGTGCTGTTCGGCGTCTTCAGCCTGGTGCAGGCGATGTACCGGCGGATCACCAACCCGCAGGTGGTGGAGCGGCTGAAGGGCGCGGCGGGGCGGAGCGGCGGTGGGCGCGGGGCGACGCGGGCGGCGGCGAGGCGAGGGTAGGGCGAGCCGTGGCGGCGCCCGGTGCGCCGGCTGCTCGAGTGGTCGACGCCCACGACCTGCTCATGGCCGTAGAGGCGTGGCGCGGCGCTGGCGGGGCTGAGACAAGAAGCCCACGGGCCTGAGGCTGGCGTTCTCCCCGGCCCCGGGCTAGCAGACCGCCCGATGATCCGCCTCGACAACATCTCCAAGCAGAACGGCCACCAGATCCTGTTCATCGAGGCTTCGATGGGCGTCCAAAAAGGCGAGAAGGTCGGGCTTGTCGGCCCGAACGGCGCTGGCAAGACGACGCTGTTCCGCATGATCACGGGGCAGGAGCAGCCGGACGACGGACTGGTCGGCGTCGATCCCGGAATGACGATCGGCTACTTCAGCCAGGATGTCGGCGAGATGTCGGGCCAGAGCGCGGTCGCCGCGGTGATGGACGGCGTCGGTCCCATCAGCGCGCTGGCCGCCGAAATGGCCAGCCTCGAGGCGGCCATGGTCGATCCGGACCAGGCCGACAAGCTGGACGCCATCATCGAACGCTACGGCGAGGTGCAGGAGCGCTTCGAGGAGCTGGACGGCTATGCGCTGGAAGCGCGGGCGCGCGAGGTGCTGGCCGGCCTGAGCTTCAGCCAGGAACGCATGGATGGCGATGTGGGTCTGCTGTCCGGAGGCTGGAAGATGCGCGTCGCCTTGGCGCGCATCCTGCTGATGCGGCCCGACGGCATGCTGCTGGACGAGCCCAGCAACCACCTCGACCTGGAAAGCCTGATCTGGCTGGAGGCCTTCCTCAAGGGCTACGACGGCGCCCTGCTGATGACCTCGCACGACCGGGCCTTCATGAACCGGATCATTGGGAAGGTGGTGGAGATCGACGCCGGCTCCCTCATCACCTACTCGGGCGATCTCGACTTCTACGAACAGCAGCGCGCGCTCGGCGAACAGCAACGCCAGGCTCAGTACGAGCGCCAGCAGGCGATGCTGGCCAAGGAAATCAAGTTCATCGAGAAGTTCAAGGCGCGCGCCTCGCACGCGGCCCAGGTGCAGAGCCGAGTGAAGAAGCTCGACAAGATCGAGCGCGTCGAGCCGCCGAAGCGCCGGCAGAGCGTCGCCTTCGACT
>NZ_DATAGM010000314.1:0-3028 GCF_036263695.1 Phenylobacterium sp. | reverse complement strand
CCCGCTTGGCCGGGGCGTCGGCGAACGGGTGGACCGGCCGAATCTGGAACGAGCCCGCCTTCGCCGAGAGCAGAGCCAGGATGTCGGCCAGCCGGTCGCCGCGGTGGATCAGCGTGACCGTTCCCTTGTCCCGAACGGCCGCCAGCAGGAAGCCCGTCCAGGCCGCCAGTCCGCCCTCGGCCATCCACGCGTCGCGCTTCGCCGGCGCGGGGGCGCGCAACGCCGCCGGATCGTCGAAGAACGGGGGGTTGGCCATCACCGCATCGAACCGCGCCTCGCCGAGCGCGGCGAACCCCTGCGCGATGTCGAAGGCCCGCACCTCCACCCGGGTGGTCAGGCCGTTCTCCAGCACGTTGCGTCGGCCGAGCTCGGCCGCTCTCGGGTCGCGCTCCAGCCCAAGCAGGCGCGCCCCGGAGCGGCGGACGGCGGCCGCCAGCAGCGCCGCGCCGGCCCCGCAGCCCGCCTCCAGCACCCGATCGCCCGGGCCCGCGTCGCAGGCGGCCGCAAGTAGAGCGGCGTCCATCCCGGCCCGATAGCCCGCCCGCGGCTGCAGGAGGACGAGGCGTCCGTCCAGCAGCCGATCCTCGGTAGTCTGTTCTGAAATGTCGGGGGAGGCGGGCAAGCTCATGCCGAAGGGGACGGAAACCGTTGCGCTGCTTGACCCTGCCCCATCGGCTGACCATTGTCGCGGCCAAACGGCGGGCGCTTCGCCCGGCCGCAGTTGGAGCGCTTTTCACCGTGGATGACGCCAGTGCGGCCGTCCGGAACAAGCCGCCGTCGGTCGACCGGCTGCTGAGCCTCGCCAAGGATGACATGGCCGGCGTCGACGCTCTGATCCGCGAGCGGATGCAGAGCCCGGTTTCGGTCATCCCGGCGCTCGCCGAGCATATCATCGCCGGCTCCGGCAAGCGGCTGCGCCCGCTGCTGACCATCGCCTCAGCGCGCGTCGCCGGGGCCGAGGACGACGCCTGCCTCAAGCTGGCGGCCGCGGTGGAGTTCATCCACACCGCCACCCTGCTGCACGACGACGTGGTGGACTCCTCCGAGCTGCGCCGCGGCAAGGTCGCCGCCCACCTGATCTGGGGCGCGCCTTCCAGCGTGCTGGTCGGCGACTTCCTGTTCGCCCGGGCCTTTGAGCTGATGGTCGAGGCCGGCTCCATGGCTGCGCTGGAGATCCTTGCCCGCGCCAGCCGGGTGATCGCCGAGGGCGAGGTGCTGCAGCTGACGCGCGCCCACGACCTAGGTCTCACGCAGGACGTCTATCTGCAGATCATCCGCGCCAAGACCGCCGAGCTGTTCGCCGCCGCCGCCGAGGCGGGCGCGGTCAGCGCCGGCGCCTCGCCGAGCCAACGGGCCGAGCTGCGCAAGTTCGGCCAGGACCTGGGCCTGGCCTTCCAGCTGGTCGACGACGCCCTCGACTATTCCGGCTCGTCCGAGGCGTTGGGAAAGAACCCCGGCGACGACTTCAGGGAAGGCAAGGCGACGCTGCCGCTGATCCACGCCATGGCCCGCAGCGGGCCGGAGGAGCGGGCCTTCTGGACCCGTACCGTGGACCTGCGCGAGCAGGCCGACGGCGACTTCGAGCGCGCCTGCGAGCTGATGGTACGCTCCGGCGCTCTCGAGGCCACCCTCGGCCTCGCCGCCGACTACGCCGCTAGCGCCAAGGCCGCGCTCGCCCCCTTCTCCGGCTCCAACAGCTGGCGTCCCGCCCTCGAAGACCTCGCCGATTTCGCGGTCGCCCGCCGGACGTAGAGCCCCAGCCAAAGGCTTAGCCTTTGGAACCCAGCCAAGCCTTGCGCGCTCCCTTTTACCACGAGGGAGACGACCTTTTTGAAAGCTGGATACCGCTTGGCCCGTCTGGGCGAGTTCACCCCGCAGTTCCCCGACGCGGAGGCCCTTCACCAGGGGCTGGCCCGCTGGAACCGGCGGCGGCTGGCCGTGGGCGCGCCGTCCGCTACTTGGCGTGAGGAGATCGGCGAGGAGGCGCGTATGCGCCGGCTGGAGGGCGCCTTCGTCGAGGCGTTCCGTGCGCTCGTCGCCCCCGAGGTGGAGGGTGTTCCGACCGACGCCGCCAGGTTCGTGGCCTGGTTCGAAGAGCTGAAGGACACGGGCCCCGGCCAATACGACCAGCTGTTCGCCTGGCTGGAGGCCGACGCCAGCCTCGAGGACTTCAAGTGGTTCCTGACCCAGGAGGCGGCCGGCGAGGCGGGCTTTGACGATCTGGTGGCGCTCACCCAGGTCAAGATGCCTGCCCGGGCCAAGCTCGAGCTCGCCCGCAACTACTGGGATGAAATGGGCCGCGGCAACGAGGCGGGCATGCACGGCCCGATGCTCGACCGGACCATCCAGGGTTTCGAGCTGAAGCCCACGATCGAGAGCACCCTGTGGCAGTCACTGGCCCTGGCCAACACCCTGACCGCCTTCGCCACCACCCGCCGATACGCCTATCACTCGATCGGGGCGCTCGGGGCGGTGGAGCTGACCGCGCCCACTCGGGTCGCCTGCATCGACGCCGGGCTCAAGCGCCTGGGCGTCGAGCCGGCCCTTCGCAAGTACTTCGGCCTGCACGCGGTGCTTGACGTCGAGCACTCCAAGGCCTGGAACGCCGAGGTGCTGATCCCGCTGGTGGAGGCCGACCCGTCCTGCGCCCGCTACATCGCCGAGGGCGCGATCATGCGTCTGATCCTCGGCGAGCAGTGCTTCGAAGCCTACCGCGCCCACCTCTGGGCACACGAGCACCCGGTGGTCTACGCGGCGGAGTAAGCGACCTCTCCCCGCAACGCGGCGTAGGGTGCGGGGCGCGCGGCCGCATGGCCGCGCCCGGCGCGAGGCCACGGAAAACGTGAGAAGCGGCGAGGCCCTCCTCACCCAACCCTCTCCCCCCGCGGAGCGGGGGAGAGGGCCAGGATCAACCCGGCGAGATCATCTTCTCCGGGCGGACGATTTCGTCGAACTCTTCGTTCGTAACGTAGCCGCCGCCGACGGCCTCCTCGCGCAGGGTGGTGCCGTTCTTGTGGGCGGTCTTGGC
>NZ_DATAGM010000313.1:0-6766 GCF_036263695.1 Phenylobacterium sp. | reverse complement strand
AGCATCCCGTCCTGGTGGATGCCGCTTTCGTGGGCGAAGGCGTTCTTGCCGACGATCGCCTTGTTGTACTGCACCGGGAAGCCGGTGATCGCCGAGACGTAGCGGCTGGCGCGGGTGATGTGGGTGGTGTCCAGGCCGGTGTGGTAGGGCAACCGGTCGCCCCGCACCTTCAGGGCCATGACGATCTCTTCCAGCGCGGCGTTGCCCGCCCGCTCCCCGATGCCGTTGACCGCGACCTCCACCTGCCGGGCGCCGCCCTGCACGCCGGCCAGGCTGTTGGCGACCGCCAGGCCCAGGTCGTTGTGGCAGTGAGTGGAGAAGATCACCGTGTCCGCGCCCGGAACGTTGGCGATCAGGTCGCGGAAGATGTCGGCGTATTCAGATGGATAGGTGTAGCCGACGGTGTCGGGGATGTTGATCGTGGTAGCCCCGGCCTTGATCGCGGCTTCCACGCAGCGGCGCAGGAAGTCCTGCTCCGTGCGGGTGGCGTCCTGGGCGCTCCACTCCACGTCGTCTGAGTAATTGCGGGCCAGGGTCACCGAGCCGGTGATCATCTCCAGGATGTCCTCCTGGCTGGCGCGCAGGATGTGGTCCCGGTGCGAGGGGCTGGTGGACAGGAAGGTGTGAATGCGGCCGCGCTTGGCCGGCTTGATCGCCTCGGCGCAGCGCTCGATGTCGGCCACGCCGGCCCGGGCCAGGCCGCAGACGACGCTCTCGGTGACCAGTTCGGAGACGCGCAGCACGGCTTCGAAGTCGCCGTTCGAGGCGATCGGGAAGCCGGCCTCGATGACGTCGACCCGCATATCCTCGAGGATCTTGGCCAGCTCCAGCTTCTCGTCCAACGACATGGAGGCGCCGGGCGACTGCTCCCCATCGCGCATGGTCGTGTCGAAGACGATTACGCGGTCGCGCTCGGAAGCGGCGGTGTGTTGTTCGGTGCTCATGGGAATTCTCTTCGCGGAGGTTCTTAGTCCGATCGGGCGGTCAGGTCATCCCCTGAAGCGCCCGGCCGCGAAGGATCGCGCAGCCTAGAAGGGCGCCCAGGGGCGGCTAAGCCGAAGCAGAAGAGAAAGGCTTTGGGGCCAGGGGCGCATGGGAAGCTTGATACCGGATGGCGAGGCCGCACGCAATGGTCGTGCTGAAAAGCCGCTCAGGTGTGGCTTTGGAGCAAGAACCTACCCCTGATGCTCCTGCTGGGCCGCCGCCTCGCGGGCCTTCAGCCACTTGCGCGCATACCAGCCGATGATCAGCCAGACCGCGGCGATGCCGATCAGCATCGGAAGGTGGGACGCCCACTCGCCGCGCATGACCTGCACGATCGAGTTGCCGGCGAAGGCGGTGAGCACGATCTTGGGGATGATCCCCAGGCCTGTGCCGGCCAGGAAGCTGCGCAGCCGCATCGGGGTCACGCCCGCGGCCATGTTGACGACGATGAACGGGGCCGAGGGCACCAGCCGCACGATCAGGCTGGCCCAGAAGCCGTTGCGGCCTACCAATTCGGTGAACTGCTTGACGCTATCGCCGGAGAAGCTCTCGAGGGTGCGGGCGCCCGCCAGCCGGCCGACCCCGAAGCCCACGATCGAGGAGTCCATGGTCCCGATCCAGCTGTAGGCGAATCCGGTGAACGGCCCGAAGGCGACCACCGCCGCGGCGATCAGCACGAACTGCGGCACGCCCAGGAAAGCCAGCAGGGCGAAGGCGGCCACCGCGGCCGGCAGCGCCCAGGGCCCGTCGGCGGCCAGCCCCAGCCACTCCTCGACCGTCGCCTCCCCGTCGAATCCCAGCACCTGGGATCCGAACAGGAAGACCACCCCCACCCCGCCGAACAGCACGAAGGAGATCGCCAGCGCCCGGAAGGCCTTGGCGTCCATGTTCGTGAGGAACAAGAGGAGGCGGCGCATCGGGGCAGGCCTCGCCGATCAGGCCGGCGGGGTCAAGCTTGGCGCGCTCCGCTCAGGGAGGGCAGCGCATCAGGGTGATCGGCCCGTCCCAGGCGCCGCGGGAGACCGTCATCGAGCGCGGCGGCGCCAGGTCCGTCAGCGTCAGGCTGAACTGATAAGGCTTGGTTTCGCCCTCGGCCGAGCAGGTCGCCGTCACCTGATAGCCGGAGCTGGTCTCGCTCACCTGCTCGAACTCGCAGGCGACCTCGCCGGCGGTCACCACCTTGTCGTGGTCGAACACCCAGGCTCCCTGCGGGCAGAGAGAGGCGTTGGCCGCCCACAGACCAACGTAGGGCGGCGGCGGGGGCTCGGGGGGTTCCGGCGCGGCAGGCGGCGGGGCCTCGGCGACTTTGGCCGGCGCGGGCGGCGGCTCTTCCTGGCAGGCGGAAAGGCCGGCGGCCATCGCCGCGCCCATCAGCAGCGATCGGACAGGTCCCATGAACAGCTCCCCTGTTGCCACCATGCAAACGCCGGCGGCGAAGCTTCGGTTCTTTCCTCCCGCGGGTTCCGTCGGCACAGCCCTTCAGGTAAACGGGCGCCCCGACGTCCCATCTGCCTTTGGAGCCTAGAGGCCATGTCGCTGCAATCCGCCGCGCTCTCCCGCGTGAAGCCCTCCGCCACCCTGGCGGCGGACCAGAAGGCGCGCGAGCTGAAGGCGCAAGGCCGGGACGTGATCAGCCTGGCGGCCGGCGAGCCCGACTTCGACACGCCGGACAACATCAAGGAAGCCGCGATCCAGGCGATCCGCGCCGGCAAGACCAAGTACACCACCGTCGACGGCATCCCCGAGCTGAAGGAAGCCATCGTCGCCAAGTTCAAGCGCGAGAACGGGCTCGAGTACAAGACGAGCCAGGTCAACGTCTCGCCGGGCGGCAAGCCGGTGATCTACAACGCCATGGTCGCCACCCTGAACCCGGGCGACGAGGTGCTGATCCCCACCCCCTATTGGGTCAGCTACCCCGACATGGTGCTGCTGGCCGGCGGGACTCCCGTTCCGGTCCCGACCAGCGCCGAGACCGGATTCAAGCTGCGGCCAGAGGCGCTGGAGCGCGCGATCACGCCGCGCACCCGCTGGATCATCCTGAACTCGCCGTCGAACCCCTCGGGCGCCGCCTACACGAAGGCCGAACTGCGGGCGCTCGCCGACGTGCTGCTGCGTCATCCGCAGGTCTGGATCCTGACCGACGACATGTACGAGCACCTGGTGTTCGACGATTTCGAGTTCTTCACCATCGCCCAGGTGGAGCCGGCTCTCTACGAGCGCACCCTGACCATGAACGGCGTCTCCAAGGCGTACGCCATGACCGGCTGGCGGATCGGCTACGCCGCCGGCCCCGAGCCGCTGATCAAGCTGATGGCCAAGGTGATGAGCCAGTCGACCTCCAACCCCGCGTCCATCTCGCAGTGGGCGGCGGTGGAGGCGCTGAACGGTCCGCAGGACTTCATCAAGCCGAACGCCAAGCTGTTCCAGGAGCGGCGCGACCTGGTGGTCTCGATGCTCAACCAGGCGCGCGGCATCAAGTGCCCGACGCCGGAAGGCGCCTTCTACGTCTATCCCTCGGTCGAGGGCCTGATCGGCAGGAAGGCCCCCTCCGGCAAGGTGATCGGCTCGGACGAGGACTTCGCGGTCGAGCTCTTGGAGACCGAGGGCGTCTCGGTGGTGTTCGGCGGCGCCTTCGGCCTGTCGCCCTTCTTCCGCATCTCCTACGCCACCTCCAACCAGGTGCTGGAAGACGCCTGCAGCCGCATCCAGCGGTTCTGCGCCGCGGTCGACTGATGGACGCGGCGGCCCGCAAGGCCCTCGGCGCGGACCTCCACGCCGCCGCCCACCTGACCGGCCGCTTCACCCTCCGCTCGGGCCAGGTCTCGGGCGAATACTTCGACAAGTATCGCTTCGAGGCCGACCCGAAGCTGCTGGCTCGAGTGGCCGCGGCCATGCTGCCGCTCGTGCCTGATGAGGCCGAGGTGCTGGCCGGCGTCGAACTCGGCGGCGTGCCGATCGCCACCGCCATGTCGCTGGCCAGCGGCAAGCCCGCCGCCTTTGTGCGCAAGGAAGCCAAGACCTACGGGACCTGCCTGGCCGTGGAAGGCGGCGACCTGCGCGGCCGCAAGGTCGTGCTGGTCGAGGACGTCATCTCCACCGGCGGCGCCATCGTGGACGCCAAGCGTCATCTCGACGATGCGGGCGCGGTGCTCCTGGCCGTCGTCTGCGCCCTCTGGCGCGGCGATGGCGAGCCCCGCATCGAAAATCTCGGCGCGCCCCTCTTCGCCGCCCTGACGCGGGCGGACCTGCCTTAAGGGCTAATGCTTCTCGCGCCAGGCGCTGGTGGCGGCCTGCTTGGTCATGTTCAGCCAGACCTTGTCGTCATCGATGTGATCGACCCAGGTCATCGGGATGTAGTGGTGCTTGAACCCTGACGCACGGTCGAGCTTGGCCAGCTCGATCTCTTCGTCGAGCACGTGATCGACCTTGCCGACGTGGCCGCCGTCGGAACCCACCACTTCCATGTGCTCGCGGATCAGGGAGTGCAGGAGCATCATTCGTTGTCCTCCGCATCGCCCCGAACGGCTGAGGTCGGGGCTCCACGGAACAACACATGAGCCTTCTAGGGAGTTTCGCCTTCGGCTAGCCTCTCGGGAGGAGGCGCCCGATGTTGACCTTCTTCCACGCCCCGATGTCCCGTTCCGAAAGCATCCGCTGGCTGCTGATCGAGCTCGGCGCGCCGTACGAGACCGTGTTCGTCGACATCCGCGCCGAGGGCGGCGCGCCGGAGGACTACCGCCGCATACACCCGCACAAGAAGGCGCCGGCGATCCGGCACGACGGCGTCGTCATCCACGAGCGCGCGGCGATCTGCATCTACCTGGCCGACGCCTTCCCTCAGGCGGGGCTCGCGCCGCCGATGGGCGATCCGATGCGGGGCCCGTACCTGACCTCGTTGGTCTACACCGACGCGGTGATCGACCCGGCCCTCACCGCCAAGCTGATGGGTTGGACGGCGCCGTCGCTGTCGACCTCGTACGGCGTGTTCGAAGACGTCCTCAGCCATCTCGAGACCCAGCTCGGCCGCCAACCCTACGCCGCCGGCGACCGCTTCACGGCGGCCGACACCCAGCTGGCCAGCGCCGTCAACTGGGGGCTCAACGTCGCCCAGGTGCTGCCCGCCCGGCCGGTGTTCCAGGATTATCTCGCCCGCATCTCCGAGAGGGCGGGGTTCAAGCGCTTCATGGAGGGGACGCAGGCGCCCTGAGCTGCCCGATCGCCGTCGCTTCCCCGTCCTGCGGCAGCGGCATGTCGATCGTGCAGCGCACCCCGGCCGGATCGAAGACCAGGTCCACCTGACCGTTCAGTTGCCGGCGCAGCCCGGTGGTGATCAGACGCGCGCCGAAGCCCGTGCGCTTCGGCGGCGAAACCGGCGCTCCGCCCACTTCCTCCCAGCACAGTTCCAGGCGCCGCCTGGCGCCCTCGCCGGAGAGCCGCCACTCGATCTCCACGCGCCCGCCCTCGGTGGAGAGGGCGCCGTACTTGACGGCGTTGGTGACCAGCTCGTGCAGAGCCATGCCCAGCGCCAGCGCGAGGTTGGGCGACAGCCACACGGGCGGGCCCCTGGCGTCTACCCGGCCGGTGTCGGCGCTCTCGTAAGGCGCCACCTCCACCTGCACCAGGTCGGCCAGGCTCGCGCCGCGCCAGGAGTCGCGCGTGAGCAGGTCGTGAGTCTGGCTGAGCGCCACCAGCCGGCCTTCGAACTCCTCCCGGGCCTCGCGCGGATCCTGGCCTTCGCGCAAGGTCTGGGTGGCGACCGACTGCACCGTCGCCAGGGTGTTCTTGACCCGGTGGTTCAGCTCGTCGAGCAGCAGCCGCAGCTGGCCCTCCGCCGCCTCGCGTGCGGCCACCTCGTGCTCGGCCGCCAGGCGCGCCCTCACCTGCGACCAGGTGGCCGCTGCGACCAGTAGGGTGGCGAGCATCCCGCCGAAAAAGAACAGCAGGGGGAAACTGCGGCCGGAACCGAGTTCGAACTCCGGGCGGGTGAAGAATTGGAGCGTCCAGGTGCGGCCGGCGATGGTCATCCGCCGCTCGCTGGTGAACCGGGCTTCGGCGGCGAGCTCCGCCACGCTTGAATGGAAGGAGCGGTGCAGCAGGTTCCGCGCCTCGGGCGCGCCGTCGTAGACCGCGAAGTGGACCCGGGGGTTCTGCTGATCGCTGTAGATTCCCCCCAGGAGGTCGTCGGCCCGAAACGGAGCGTAGACGAACCCGTGGAGCAACCGACGCCGCGCCTCGACGGTCTGCGGCGTCGCCCCACCCTTGTACACCGGCTGGTAGATCAGGAAGCCGGCCTGCTTGTGCTCGGTGATCTCCTGCACCAGCTCCACCTTGCCGGACATGACCGGCTCGCCCGCGTCGCGCGCGGCGGCCATGGCCGCGCGCCGGACCGGGTGGGTGAACATGTCGAACCCGATCGCCGCCGCGTTCCGCGCGTCCCTCGGCTCCAGGTAGACGATCGCGTGCACCTCCTCGCGCGGGGCGTCCGGCCGGACGGTGAAGTCCGGATCTCCCTGGCGGCGCATCTCGGAGACCAGGGCGTCCTTGTCGGCGGCGGCGACCCTGCGGCTGAACCCGATTCCCTGGATGCCCGGATAGACGGCAGGAAGATCCAGATGGTCTGCGAAGGCGGTGAACCGGGCGGCGTCGACGTCGCCCTCGAACGCGTGGAACAGCCCCTCCCCCGCCTTCAGGATCGCCACATAGGCCTGCATGCGCGCGGTGATGTCGCCGCTGGTCTGTTCCGTGGCGTGCTGGAACCGCTCCAGGTCCTTGGCTTCAACGA
>NZ_DATAGM010000312.1:0-13337 GCF_036263695.1 Phenylobacterium sp. | reverse complement strand
GTCGAAGGTGTAGGTCAGGGTCGAGCCGTCGGCCGAGAGCTCCAGCGGCGCGTCGGCCAGCTCGGGCGGGATCGCCGCGAGAGGGGCCTGCAGGTGCAAGGTCAGCTGCTTCTTGCCGAGCTTGCGGATCAGGGCGGCCTCTCCTCCACCAGGATGATCTCGCCCTTGCGGATCACCCCGATGCGGTCGGCCATCTCCTCGGCTTCCTCGATGTAGTGGGTGGTCAGGATGACGGTGACCCCGCCCGCCCGCAGGCCGCGGACCATCTCCCACATCTCGCGCCGAAGCTCGACGTCGACGCCGGCGGTGGGCTCGTCGAGGAACAGGATCTTGGGCTCGTGCGACAGCGCCTTGGCGATCAGCACCCGGCGCTTCATGCCCCCGGACAGGGCCATGATCTTGGTGCCCTTCTTGTCCCACAGGGACAGGTCGCGGAGCACCTTCTCCACATAGGCGTCGTTGCGGGGCTTGCCGAACAGGCCGCGGCTGAAGCGGACGGTGTCCCACACCGTCTCGAACATGTCGGTGGAGAGCTCCTGCGGCACCAGGCCGATCGCCGCGCGCGCGGCGCGGAACTCCTTCTGGATGTCGTGGCCGTCGGCCAGCACCCGCCCCTCTGTGGGCGTGACGATGCCGCAGACGATGCTGATCAACGTCGTCTTGCCGGCCCCGTTCGGTCCCAAGAGGGCGAAGATCTCACCGCGGCGGATATCGAGGTCGACGCCCTTGAGGGCCTGGAACCCGCCCACGTAGGTCTTGGTCAGTCCAGAAATGGAGATGATCGGATCCACTCGGCGCGTCCCTCCATGGCGACCGAGCCGAAATGGGGGGCCAAGCTCCACCGTCAAGAGGCGGCCAGGGCCCTCGCCTTCAGATAGCTGTGCAGGGCCTGGATATCCTCGTGGCTCCTCGCCAGGGGCGAGCGCTTAGAGGTCGATACGGAACTTCAGCGCCTCGCCGCCGTGAAGCGCCGCGGCCTTTTCATAGGCCCCGAGCAGGACGCCCCCGTTGTTCAGGATCACCTTCTGGGACGCGATGTTGTCGGCCTCGGTGGTGAGCTCCACGTAGGCCAGGCCAACGCCCCGGGCCATCGGCAGCAGCAGGGCCAGCCCTCGCGTCGCGTAGCCGCGGCCCGCCTTCCACGCCGGGATCGAATAGCCGATGTGGCCTGGGACGTGCTCCGGCAGCTCGGCGGTCCCTGGCCGCCAGCGGAAACCGAAGGAGCCGGCGAACTCGCCGTCCCACAGCCAGCGCCGGAAGCCCGGCAGCCGCTGGGCCTCGGAGCCGTCCGGCAGGCGGATCGGCCCGCCCTTGGCCTCTGGATCGTCGAGGCTGGCGAGGAACGCCGCCGGGTCCTGCGCAATGCGCTTTAGCTCCCGCTCGGCGGCTGCGGCGCCCATGAGGTTGTCCGGCGACCAGCCGCGCTCCAGCGCGTCGCGATAGCTGTCCAGCATCGCGAGGTCCGGTTTGAGCAGCTGCAACTCGGCCATCCCCAAGGCTAGCGCGGCTGCACGGAATCTGCACGCGAAGGGCTCCGGCCCTGCGGCGCAAGGCCGGCGCCGCCTCGACGCCCCCCCTGCAGGGTCGGGACGATCGAGGAGAGCCCAATGCCCCGTACAGCGACCTACAGCTTCCTGCTCAAGCCCGCGGCGGCCGCCGGCCTGGTGGGCCTCGCGGACGCGATGCTCTTCGACCACGAGGTGGGCTGGACCCTGGGCCTGGCGGCGCTGGCCGTCCCGCTCGCCGCGCTGACGCTGCAGCCGGCGCTGCGCCGCGACCGGCTGGCGCTCGGCGCACTGCTGGCCGCCAGCGCCTTCGCCCTCGTGCAGGTGGAGCGCCCGACCCTGATCGGCCTCCTGCTCTTCTGGACCAGCCTCTGCATCGCCGTGCTCGCGCCACGGGCCGGACGCGCCGAAGACGCCTGGCGGTGGGCCCAACGGTTGGGCTTCCTCGGCCTGGCGAGCCCCGTCGCGCCCTGGCTGGACCTCGTGCGGCTGGAGAAGGCCCGCAAGCGGGGCGGGCCGCGCCGGCGCATCCGCGACCTGCTGCCCGTGCTGATCCTGCCGATCGTCGGCGGGGCGATCTTCCTGCGCCTGTTCGCGGCGGCGAACCCGCTGATCGAGAACGCCGTCGAGAACCTGCGCCTGCCCGAGGTCGACGCGCCCCGCGCCCTGTTCTGGATCTTCGGCCTGATCGCCGCCTGGGCGATCCTGCGGCCGCGGACCCGCCGCAGATGGCTGCCGCTGCCGGAGGGGCTCGGGACCCTCCCCGGCGTCGGCGTCGCCTCCGTCACCCTGTCGCTGATCGTCTTCAACGCCCTGTTCGCCCTGCAGAACGGCCTGGACCTGGCCTTCCTGTGGAGCGGCGCGGCGCTGCCCGAGGGCACGACGCTCGCGGAATACGCTCACCGCGGCGCCTATCCGCTGATCGCCACGGCCTTGCTGGCGGGCCTGTTCGTGCTCGTGGCGCTGCAGCCCGGCTCGGCGACCGCGCAGTCGCCTCTGATCCGGAAGCTGGTGGTGCTCTGGATCGTCCAGAACATCTTCCTGGTGGCCTCCACGGCGCTTCGCACCCTCGATTACATTGGGGCCTACTCGCTAACCCGCCTGCGGATCGCCGCCCTGATCTGGATGGGGCTGGTGGCGCTTGGCCTGGCGCTGATCTGCTGGCGGCTGATCCGCGGCAAGAGCGCGGCCTGGCTGCTCGGGACCAACGCCGCCGCCCTGGCGGCCGTGCTCGCCGCCTCCAGCGTCATAGATCTGGGAGCCGTCGCCGCCCACTGGAACGTCCGGCATGCCCGCGAAGTCGGCGGCCGTGGCGCGGCCCTCGACGTCTGCTACCTGCGCAACGTGGGTCCCGCGGCCCTGGTGTCCCTCGCCGAACTCGAGCGCCGGCCGCTCCCGCCGGACTTGCGGGCGCGCGTTGCGGAGGCGCGCCAGAGCGCACTGGAGCGTCTCAGCATAGATCAGAGCCACTGGCGCAGCTGGACCTTCCGGGGTGCGCGCCGACTGTCCGCAGCCAACCGCCTCGTCGAGGCGCTGCCGCCCCCGCCGCACGCCACCGCCGACTGCGCCGGCGTGCCCTACACGGCGCCCGCGGCCAGGCGTCCGCTGTGACCCTCATGGGCGGCCAGGGCCTCGACCACGCGCACATACGCGTCTGCGTCGAACTTCCTGAAGGTATTTCGTCCCATCGACCGGACGGTCCCGAACACCGGCTGCGGTCCCCACGGCCGATCGTGCAGGCCGAAGATCCAGCCGACGTTCATGAAGGAGTTGGCGTCCCGTCCATCGAGGAACCAGCGATTGTTCAGACGCAGCAAGGTCTCGAACGCCTGCTCAGGCCTCGCGGACCACTCCAGCACCTTCTTGCCCCAGTACATTCGCAAGTGGTTGTGCATGTAGCCGGTGGCTCGCATCTCCAGCATCGCCGCGTTCCAGTATCGATCGTGCGTCGCCCCCGCCTCGAACTCGTCAGGCGTATAGAGGTGCGGCCGCGGATCAAGTGCGTGCGCCGCCAGCGTCTTCCTCGCCCACTCGGGTACCGCGGCATAGCTGTCGTAGGCCGGCTCGAACGCCACGTGATTGATGGCAAGCTCGCGCCGCACGATGAGTTCTTCGAGATAGCTTGTCCTGTCCTCCGACTGTGCGTGCGCAGCGGCGCGGACCGCGAGTGCGATCTCGACTGGCGAGATGTGTCCATAGTGCAGATATGGGCTCATGTGGGAGGCGGCCGCCGCCTCGGGCTTTCCGCGCTGGGCGCCGTAGCGCGAGAAGCCATCCTCCAGGAACGCGTCGAGACGCCTGCGCGCCTCTCCGTAGCCGCCGGTGAAGCGCTTGACCGGCGGCACGGCATTGTCGACGCCCAGCGCCTGGAGCACGGGCGCGGTTTCACGCAGGCTGAGGCCTGCCGGTGTCGGGCCCGCCCAGCGCCGCCGCAATGGGCGCGGCTCAAGCGGCTCGATAAACTCGTCCATCCGCCGCTGGATCTTCGGCCGGATCGTGCGGGCGGCGAACTCATGCTTGGTGGAGGCGACCTCTACGGGGACGACTGCGTCGCCTTCGACCTGCAGCACCCGCACCTCCGCCGCGATCGCCAGAGTCCGCCGCCAGGCTACCTGCGGCTTCAGGTACCCTCGATCGCAGACGACTATTGCGCCCCGGCGCGACAGCTCGAGGGCTACGTCTGGGGGCTCGCCCAGGCGGACGACGAAGCCGATTCCCCGCTCCGCCAGCCGGCTGGCGACATCCTGAAGCCCCTGGAGCAGGAAAGCGTAGTGTCGGGCGTTGGCCTCGGGATAGCGGGCCGTGAGCCCAAAGCCGACCAGCACCGGCAGGTCCCGGGCGTTCGCCTCCTCGACAGCGATCTCCAGCGCCGGATTGAACACGGCTCGCTGCGACTGCTGCATCCAGTAGAGGACGTAGTCCGCTTCATTCCGCGGCGGCGCCTCGCACAGGGTCTGGATACGGCTCGTCTGGATCACGCTCACCACTCCGCGCCACAGCCTCCCCTATGCGTCAAGCCGTTGACCTCAAGGCCGAGCCTCTGATCATGCCCCCGATGCCCGCTTCGATCCTGATCGTCGACGACGATCCCCACATCCGCCAGCTTCTGGCCTTCGCCCTCGGAAAGGCCGGTCACGCCACCCGCGAGGCGGAGGACGGCGAGCAGGCGCTGGCCTCGGTCGCCGCCGAGCCGCCGGACCTGGTGGTGCTGGACATCAACATGCCGCGGATGGACGGGCTGGAGGTCTGCCGGCGCATCCGCGCCCTGGGCGAGCTGCCGATCCTGTTCCTGTCCTCCCGCGACGACGAGATCGACCGGGTGCTCGGCATTGAGCTCGGGGCCGACGACTATGTGGTCAAGCCGTTCAGCCCGCGCGAGGTGGTGGCCCGGGTGGGCGCCATCCTGCGACGCTCGGCGGCCAGGCCGGCGGCCGAGGCGAACGGGGCGGCGCTGGCCCGCGGCCGGCTGATCCTCGACACCGACGGCTGGCGGGCGCGCTGGGACGGGACGGACGTGCCGCTGACCGTCACCGAGTTCGAGATCCTCAAGGTGCTGGCCGCCACGCCCGCGAAGGTGTTCAGCCGCGACGCCATAATCGACCGGCTGCACGGCCCGGGCTTCGCAATCACCGACCGCACCGTCGACAGCCACGTGCGCAACCTGCGCGGCAAGTTCGCTGGGGTCGGCGGCCACGACGTCATCGAGACCCGGGCCGGCGTCGGCTACCAGCTCGGGGCGTGCAGCGGCGGCAAGGAATGATCCGGCGGCTGAAGGCGTTCGCTAAGCGGCGCTGGCCGGCCCTGCGGCTGCGCACCATCCTCTTCCTGGTGCTGTTCTTCGTGGCGGCCCTGCCCGGCCTCTCGGCCATCTTCCTGCGGGTCTACGAGAACACCCTGGTCCGCCAGACCGAGGCCGAGCTGGTCGCCCAGGGCGCGGCGCTGGCGGCCGCCGCCGAGGCCCTGTGGCCGGGCGCCGCTTCAGGCCCGCTGCCGCCGCTGCGGCCCGAGGAGTACCGCCCCGAACAGTCGGCTATCGACCTCTCCATCAGCCCCATCCTGCCGGAGCGGCCGGCCGCCGCCCCCTCGGCCGCGGCCGATCCCGCGGCCCTGGGCGCGGCCCGGGCCCTGTGGCCGATCGCGCGGGAGACGGGCCGCACAACACTGGCCGGCATCGTCCTGCTCGACCGCGAGGGCCGCGTGGCGCTCGGGCGCGAGCGCGGCAGCTACGCCGGCCTGCCGGAAGTGCGGGCGGCGTTGGACGGCCAGCCGGCGACAGTGCTGCGCCGCCGGGGGGATTACCAGCCGCGATACCGCTTCGAGTGGCTGAGCCGCGCCTCGGCTCTGCGCATCCACCACGCCCGGCCGGTGGTGGTGAACGGACAGGTCGTCGGGGTGGTGCTGCTCTCCCGCTCGCCGCGGGCGCTGTTCCGCGGCATCTACCAGGACCGGATCAAGATCGGCCTAGGGATCGGGCTGATCTTCGCCGCCCTGGTGGTGCTCTCGGGGCTGGTCTCGCGAGGCGTCACCCGCCCGATCGAAGCGCTGAGCGCGGCCTCGCGGAAGGTGGCCGCCGGCCAGGGCGAGATCCCGGAGACTCCGCCCACGGCCGCGGTGGAGATCCGCGCCCTCTACGAGGACTTCGGGGCGATGAGCGAGGCCATAGCCCGGCGCTCGCGCTACCTGCGCGACTTCGCCGCCGCCGTGAGCCACGAGTTCAAAACGCCGCTGGCCGGCATCGCCGGCGCGGTCGAGCTCTTGGAGGACCACGGCGAAACCATGAGCCCGGCCGAGCGTCGGCGTTTCCTGGACAACATTTCCGCCGACGTCGCCCGCCTGTCGCAGCTGGTCACCCGGCTGCTCGACTTGGCGAGGGCCGACATGGCCCGCCCGGAGGCCGGCGTGGCGGCCGATCCCGCCCCCACCCTGCGCCGGGTGGCCGACGCCGGCTCCGGACCGGACTTCCAGGTCGCCCTCGACCTGCCGCCCGTCCTGCCCAAGGTCGCCGCGCCCGACGCCGCCCTGGAGACGGCGCTGACCACCCTGGTGGAGAACAGCCGCCAGGCTGGCGCCTCGCGGGTGACCATCTCCGCCGCGCGCACCGGCCAGAGCCTCGTCCTCTCCGCCCACGACGACGGGCCCGGCGTCCCGAAGGCCGACCGGACCCGCCTCTTCGAGCCGTTCTTCACCAGCCGCCGGGCGCAGGGCGGCACTGGCCTGGGCCTGTCCATCGCCCGCTCCCTGCTCTCCGCCAGCCACGCGAGCATCGACTACGTCGACACCGACGCTGGCGCGCGGTTCGACCTCACCCTGCCGCTCGCCCGTGAAGCCTGACCCCGCCGGCGCTACGCCGCCACCAGCCCGCGGCAGGCGCGGCTGATGCAGGCCACGTGGCGGTCGTCGGTGCCGCAGCAGCCTCCGAACACCCGGATCTGCGGGTGTCGGGCGAGAAGTTCGGCATGCTCGCGGCCCAGCTCCTCGGGATCGCCGTCGTCGAGATCCGGCGAGTCGTTCAGCTCCTGGTGGCTGCGCTTCGAGGCGTTGGCGCGCACGCCGCCGATCCGGGAGAGCCAGGCCCCGCCCTCGGTCAGCGTCCCCTCGAAGTGGGACGGGTGGGCGCAGTTGATCATGTAGTAGGCGGGCCAGGCGCCGGTCGCCGCGTCCACCGCCTCCACGGCCTCGCCGAGACCTTGGCCGGTCGGCAGCTTTCCGTCGGTCTCTAGCGTGAAGGAGATCACGCAGCGAACGCCCTGCGCCTTCGCCGCCCGGGCGATGCCGACGGCTTCCGGCACGTTGGTCATGGTGATGGCGCTGACCATGTCCGCGCCGGCCTCGGCGAAGCTCTGCACCTGGCCGGCGTGGTAGGCCTGGGCCTGCGCCTCGGTCATCACCTCGCCAGGGTCGTAGCCATCGCCCCGCGGCCCCAGGCAGCCGCTGACCACGATCGGAGCGACGTTGGCGGCGCACCTGTCCCTGAGGGACTGCATCAGCTCGATCGAGGCCCGGTTCAGAGCCTCCAGCTCCCTCTGCGGGATCCCCAGCCGCTCGGCCCAATCAGGGCTGGCGCGCCAGGTGGGACTCTCGAGGATGAAGCCGGTCCCGTCGCGGGCCGCGATGTCGAGGTAGCGCTCGTAGTAGGCCTCCAGCTGGCGACGGCCCTCGGGCGTGCGGAGCAGGAGGAAGGCGGCGAAGTGCGGCAGCTCTACGCCCTCGTGGAAGATCAGCGTGGTCTCGAGGCCGCCGTCGGTCAGGAACAGCGGGCCACCTGTCTGAGGCAGGGTTTTGGTCATGAGGGGTCTCCGTGGAAACGAGTGTCAGGCAGGAAGGGCCAGGCTGGCGAGGAGGGCGCGGGCGAACCGCCGCGGATCCTCGCAGTGCAGGGCGTGATCGAAGCCCTCGAAAGTGACCAGCTCGGATCCGCGGATCGCGTTCAGGATCAGCTGCTGCTGGGCGAGGGTCGCGTAGATGTCGCGGTCACCCCCGAAGAGGCGGGTCTGCGCGGCGAGCCCAGTAGGTGGCCGCGGCCAGCACGCCCTTGATCCGCCAAAGGCGCACATGGGTCAGCGGTCGGGCGGGCGCGGCCAGGTCGGCGGCGGCGGCGGCGAAAAGCGCGAATGCGCCGAACGAGATGAAGTCGGTGACGCCAAGCATTTGGGGGGCCTTCTCGATGACTTGTGCGAGAAGGGCGTGAGAGCGCGCCTCACATCGTGAGGCGGCTGGCGCGGCGTCCGTGAGCTCCTAGACGGTCCACACGACCGGCCGCTCCGGGTCGTAGCCGCAGAAGGCGCCGGTGCGGACTGAGGCCGCCAGGTGCCGGCCGAGCTCGGGATGGGCCTGGGCGATCTTCTTGATTGCGTTCCGTATGCGCCAGGTGACGGCGGTGCGGGCCTTCTCCACCGGATCCCCGAGCTTACGGGAGCGACCGCCGAGGCCGAGCGCGGCGGACAGCTCCTCGATCAGCCGGTCCAGCTCGGCCGACAACCGCTCGGTCCGGGCGAAATCGTTGTCCCGCTCGGCTTCCTCCAGCGCCGCCTGCAGGTCGGCGATCCGGCGCTGGCATTCGGCCCGGGCGCGGGCGTCCATCCGCACCCCGCCGTCGCCCTCGGCGATGCGTCCGGCGATCTCGAGGCAGTGAATGCGCTCGCCCGACGCGGCCAGCAGCATCGCGATGTCGCGGCAGCCCTTCATGTCCTTCAGACGCACCGTCCGGCCGGCGAAGCTCGCCTCCCACAGGCCCGCCTCGAATGCGAACCGGGCCGGCTCGCCATCGCGGGGCGGCGGATAGCTTTCCGATCTGCGCTCGCCGGCATAGCCGGCCAGGCGCAGCCCCTCGACGAAGAAGTCGGCGTCCTCCTGCCGGACGAACGGGTTGACGTGCAGCAGGTAGTCGAGCGCCTCGCCGGGCTCCGGCGGCCGGCCGAAAGTAATCTTGTCCTGGAAGACCTGCTGGAACTGCGCGAGCTCGCGCCGCGCCTTCTCCATTTCGCCCAGGTGCGCATAGCAGGCCGCCTGGAACGCCGATTGGTCGACGATCATGTTGGGCGGCGCCCGCTCCGCCATCTCCACCGCCCGCGTCAGGTCACGTTTGAAGAAGTACGGGATGAAGGCGTAGACATAGTACCAGGGGTCCCGCAGCGGATTGAGCCGCATGGCCTTCTCGACCATGGCGACGCTGCCCTCGGGCTCGCCCAAGAAGCCATGCCACATCGAGATCTGAATAAGACTGTCGGCGTCGTTGGGGCATAGCGCCACCGCCCGCTCCATGTGCCGCCGCGCCTGGCCGAAGTTGCGTCGGTACATCTGGATCCGTCCGAGCACCGACTGGACGATGTGGTCGGTCTCGTCCAACTCCTCGGCTTTGCAGGCGTAGTCGAACGCCAAGCGCTCGCTGTCGGCCCACTTGCCCCAGTGGATGCAGCTCCATTCGTTGAAGTGGCTGAGGGACAGGCCGGCGTAGGCTCGCGCATAGGTCGGGTCCAGCGTCAGCGCCCGTTCGAAGAACACCCGCGCCTCGGCGTCTGTCTCGCGTGTGCCCTTACGCAGGCAGTCCCGACCTCGAAGCCAGCAGTCGTAAGCCTTGAGGTTGGCGATAGGCCGCGCCCGCGCCTGAACGAGCCGCTTCATATCGATCTGAGATGACATCTGGTTCGCGACCTGCACGGCGATCTCCGCCTGCACCTCTTCGACCCGGCGAAGCGGCACATCATAGTCGTGGTTCCAGACGAGGCGGCCGGACCCGGTCTCCACCAGCCCCGCCTTGACCTGCAGCGCCGCGCGGCCGGGTCGAATGGAGCTGTCGAGAAGGTGAGTCACGCCGAAGGTTTCGGCCAGCCGGCGCGGCTCCAGCTCGGCCTCGCTCAACGACAGCGAGGTCCGGGCCGCCAGCACCTCAAACGTCGGGAATCTGGCCAGTTCGCCGATCACGTCCTCGACGAACGCGCTGGCGATCCTCTGCTGTTCGGGCTCAGGCCCGCGCCTGACGGGCGCCACTGCGATCGAAGCTGCACGCCGCCCCAGGACGTCGCTCATCGGACTACCCCCGGTGATCGGGGGAACTTGCCGGAAAACGTCGCTTTGCGGAAGCGCGACGCGTCAGTCCGGCGAGACCGCTTCCTCCGCCGAGGCGGCGCGGGCGCCGGTGCTGTTGTCGGCGTGGGCCACGGTGACGGGCGCCAGGGGATTGTCCAGCCTGGCGATCGTCTCGCGGATGTACTTGGCGTGGGTGACGATGCCGATCTCGAGCCGCTCGTTGTTCAGCTCGACCTGCTGGGTGAGCAGGCCCGCGACGAACTGGACTTCCTGGGCCTGGGGCGAGCCCGGCCGGCGGCGCGCGCCCTCGCTCATGAACACCGGCCCGCCCGAGTTGCCGGGGAAGACGGTGAAGTCCAGCAGGAAGGTCGGGAAGACGTGGGCCGGCGCCACCGGGAAGGAGGCGACCTTGCCCGAGCGCAGGATCGGGAAGCCGGCCTGGTTGGCCGCCAGGCCGCGGGGGAAGCCCAGCGCCATCATCTGGTCGCCGGCGGCCACGCCGTTCTTCGAGAAGGTGTCGTCCTCGGCCAGCCAGTTCAGCGGAATGGCGGCCTTGGCGAACTCCGGCGGGGCGGTGACCTCGATGGCCGCCACGTCGCGGGCCGGATGCTTGGTCCACAGCTCGTCGCCGCCGCGCTCGCGGATCTTCAGCGTCTGGGGCGAGTAGCTCCAGCTGCCGTCGGAGTTGGAGAAGCGATAGCCGATGCGAGCGTTGGCGCCCGGCATCTTGGCGAGCACGTGGTTGGCGGTGACAAGGATGGTCCGCGGCCGTCCGTCCGGCGCCGGGGCCTTGATCAGGAACCCGGTGCCGACCGTGCGCGTGCCGTCGCCGAGCGGCTGCTCGAGTTGAACGGTCGCATGGATCAACTCCACCGAGAGATCCCAGACCATTTACACGCCCCCTACGCCGGAAACTGTCCCCGTACCCACAATGTAGGATTCACCGCCGAGTCCCGGCAACAAGCCGTCGCTCTGAGCGCCCATTTGCCGCGCAAAGCTGTTAATCAGAAGTAAATCGCGGAGACGCCGGTGATCGAGATCAGACCCGCCACGGCCCATGACGCTCACGATATCGCGAGCGTGCACGTCACGGTCTGGCGGGAGGCCTATCACGGGGTGATGCCGCAGGCCTTTCTGGACGCCCTGACCCCCGAGGCGCGCGCCGAGGCTTGGGCCGAGCGGCTGGCCGATCCTGAGGACGAGACGCGCACGCTGGTGGCGGTGCGCGGCGGCCAGGTGGTCGGCTTCTGCACCGTCGGCCCGTCGCGGCTGGACGCGCCGGACGGCTACGGCGAGCTGCACGCCATCAACATCCTGGTCACCGCCCAGCACCAGGGGCTCGGCCGCCGGCTGATGGGTGAGGCGGCCCGGGCGCTGCAGTCGATGGGCTACACGGGCTTGACGCTCTCCGTGCTGCGCGACAGCCCCGCCGGGCGCATGTTCTACGAGAGCCTGGGCGGGACGCTCAGCGGGCGGCACAACGACGACTTCGGCGACTTCCAGCTGCCGGCCGTGGAGTACCGCTGGGCGGACCTGAACGCTCTGCTGGCTTGATGCGGCAGGGCGGTGCGGCGCAGATAGCGCCCATGCCCCTCCCCAAGCCTCCCACCGCCCGCAAGGAGCCCCGCCGCATCGAGCAGCTGGGCCGCACCCGCACCGACGACTACGCCTGGCTGCGCGACGAGAACTGGCAGCAGGTGCTGCGCGACCCGGCCGCTCTGCGCCCGGACATCCGCACTCACCTGGAGGCCGAGAACGCCTACACGAAGGCCATGCTGGCCTCGACGGAGGCGCTGCAGGCCGAGCTGTTCGACGAAATGAAGGGCCGCATCAAGCAGGACGACGCCACCGTCCCGGCCCCGGACGGGCCCTTCGACTACTACATCCGCTACGAAGTCGGGGCCGAGCATCCGATCCACGCCCGCCGGCCACGCGGCCGCGAGGACGGCGAGCAGATTCTGCTGGACGAGGAGGCGACCGCCAAGGGCAAGGCCTACTTCCACGTGGGCGCCGCCCACCACAGCCGCGACCATGCCCTCTACGCCTGGGCGGCCGACGAGCAGGGCTCGGAGTACTACACCATCCGGTTGACCGACACCGCCACAGGCGAGGTGCTGCCGACCGCTGTCGAGAGCGCCTACGGGGACTTCACCTTCTCGCCGGACAGCCAGTGGCTGTTCTGGATCTGGCGCGACGAGAACGCGCGTCCCTCGAAGGTCTTCCGCCGCCCGGCCCGCGGCGGCGAGGACGTGCTGGTCTACGAGGAGCAGGACGAGGGGATGTTCCTCGGCGTCGGCGCGACCGCCGACGACAGCCACGTGCTGATCCACGTCGGCAACCAGGAGACCACCGAGCTGTGGCTGATCCCGGCCGCCGATCCGGCCGCCGCGCCGGTCTGCGCCGAGCCGCGGCGTGTGGGCGTGAAGTACGAGATCGACCACTGGTCGGATCGCTGGGTGATCCGCACCAACGACGACGGCGCCGTCGATTTCAAGCTCTGCGTCACGACGGCGGACGTCCCTTCGAAGTCGACCTGGGCCGATTGGATCGCCCACGAGCCCGGCCGCTACATCACCGGGTTCGCGGCCTATGCGAACCACCTGGTGCGGCTGGAGCGGCGCAACGCCATCGACCGCATCGTGGTCATGGACCGGGCCGGCGGCGAGCACGAGATCGCCTTCGACGAGGAGGCCTACGCCCTCGGGATCGAGACCGGCTACGAGTACGACACCGCCCTCACCCGCTTCGTCTACCAGTCGCCGACGACGCCGCGGCAGTGGTTCGACTACGACATGGCCACCCGCCAGCGGACCCTGCGCAAGACCCAGGAGATCCCCTCCGGCCACGATCCATCGCAGTATGTGGCCCGCCGGCTTCTCGCCCGCGCGGCCGACGGCGAGGAGGTGCCGATCACCCTGCTGATGCGGAAGGACACGCCGACCGACGGCTCGGCGCCGGTGCTGCTCTACGGCTACGGCTCCTATGGGCATGCGATGGAGCCCAGCTTCTCGATCCGCAACCTGTCGCTGGTCGACCGCGGCTGGATCTGGGCGACCGCCCATATCCGCGGCGGCTCGGACAAGGGCTGGGGCTGGTTCCTGGCCGGGCGTAGGGAGAAGAAGCCCAACACCTTCACCGACTTCATCGCCTGCGCCGAGCACCTGATCGGCGAGGGACTGGCGACCCAGGGCAGGATCGTCGCCTACGGCGGCTCGGCCGGCGGCATGCTGATGGGGGCGGTGGTCAACATGCGCCCGGACCTGTGGGGCGGGATCATCGCCGCCGTGCCGTTCGTGGACGTGCTCA